>JAFUPC010000060.1 GCA_017481495.1 Clostridia bacterium | reverse complement strand
GTGCAAACACGCCTCCGCGGTCGATATCGCCCACCAGCAGAACGGGAGCATTTACCATTTTCGCCATGCCCATGTTGACGATATCCGTACTTTTCAGATTAATCTCCGCCGGACTGCCCGCGCCTTCGATGACGATGATATCGTTTTCCGCCGCGAGAGTATTATATGCGTGCATGATGTCGGGGATAAGCTGTTTCTTATATTTGAAATAGTCAGCCGCACGCATATTACCCCGCACCTCGCCGTTCACAATGACCTGCGAACCAACGTCGGTGGTGGGCTTGAGGAGAATCGGATTCATCAGCACGGACGGTTTGATGCCCGCCGCTTCCGCCTGTACGACCTGTGCCCGTCCCATTTCCAGACCTTCATCGGTGATAAAGGAATTGAGTGCCATATTCTGCGATTTGAAGGGGGCCACTTTATAGCCGTCCTGCCTGAAAATGCGGCAGAGTGCGGCGCAGATCAGGCTTTTCCCGGCATTCGACATGGTGCCCTGTATCATAATCGGTTTTGCTTGTTTCATTTGAGTACCTCTTTCAGCGCGGTGAGCAGCGCATCGTTTTCTTCTCTTGTGCGGACGGCGATACGTACAAATCCTGCCGAAAGACCAATATAGTTCGAGCAGTCCCGCACCATGATCCCGCGCTCCATCAGCTTTCCATATAAATCGGCGTCTGCATACAGCAGAAGATAGTTTGCTTCCCCCGGATATACGCGGATGCCGAGATGTGTGAGTTCTTCGGTCAGATGCCGGCGTTCGGCGGAAATCTTCCTGACCGATTCCGTCAGCCAATCCGTACATCCGAGCGCCGCAATTCCTGCCGCCTGTGCAAGCGCAGATACGTTCCAGCACTGTGTTTTCGCTGACATTGCCGCAAGAAATTCCGTATTCCTGCTCATCGCATACCCGAGCCGCACGCCTGCCATGGCATAACTTTTCGTAAACGCCCGCAGGATTGTGATGTTCGGATAGGTTTCCAGAAGTGCGGGAATCTCGTATTTCTCCGGTGTTTCGGTCAGATCGAGGAAACAGAAATCACAGAACAGCCGCACGCCGGTTTTGGCAATGGCATGCAGAATCATCGGATCCACCGTGATTCCGGTAGGATTGTTCGGCGAACAGAGGTAAACCGCATTGTATTTTGTAAAATCCAACTGCAGAAACGCCTCCGTCAGCCGGAAGCCGTCGGTTTCCCTCAAAAGGTAATGCTCCGCCGCAATTCCTGCCGCCGCCAGTGCCTGTTCGTATTCGCAGAAGGTTGGCGAAACAATCAGCGCAGGCTTCTCTTTCGGCAAAGAAAACGCATAAGCATAGATCATCTCAGCAGCGCCGTTTCCGCAGAGGATACAACTTTCGGGAAGCCGTTCGTATTCTGCAATTTTCCTGCGAAGCTCTGTGCAGTACGGGTCGGGATAATTCCCGCAGTTTTCTACAGCATGATGCAGAGCCTGTTTCACCGCATCGGGCATACCGGCGGGATTGATGTTTGCCGAAAAATCCAGACGAACCGCGTTTGTGTAAATATCCCCGCCGTGGGGACTTTTTTTGTTTATAAGCACAGGATCACCACACTTCGTAAAATCACACCGAAAACAAGCATCATCAGCGATGCCGCATACATCAGCCGTCCCGCGCGGGTGATGTCCTGCGGTTCGATCTCCTTCACGGGATCGCCGATGTACTCTTTCTTATGCACCACGCCGCCGTAGATAGCATCTCCTGCAAGCCGCAGACCCAGCGCACCTGCACAGGCGGATTCGGTCTGTGCGGAATTGGGGCTGGCGTGCTTATATCGGTCACGGCGGAAGATCTTCCATGCGTTTCTGCCGTTAAGTCTCACAATCGGCGCGGTGATGACCATCAGCAGTCCCGAAATCCGTGCGGGGATGTAGTTGACAAAATCGTCCGTCTTTGCGGCGGCACGACCGAAGTACAGGTATTTCTCGTTTTTGTAGCCCAGCATGGAATCCATGGTGTTGATGGACTTATAGAAGAATCCGCCGACAGCACCAAACAGAATCATCCAAATCATCGGCGCAATAACGCCGTCGGATGCGTTTTCGGCAACGGTTTCCACCGCCGCACGGGCAATGCCGTCTTCATCCAGTACCTCCGTGTCCCGTCCGACGATCATGGAAACAGCGTATCTTGCCCCTTCCGTATCGCCTTTTTCAAGC
>JAFUPC010000059.1 GCA_017481495.1 Clostridia bacterium | reverse complement strand
GAAGCAAGCAGAGCTTTGGTTCAATACTTTGAACTTTACTACAACTCTGATCGGCTTCATTCCGGTATTGGATACCTTACTCCTAATGAATGTTTTCAAAAATTAACTCTTTAATTTGTCCATTTATATTGACAAGATTCTCTCGAAAAGATAGACAGCATCATACCATGAGAAGAACTTTACAAGTTGACGGAACCGTGCTATTACAAAGGAGTGCGCGGAAACAAGCCTTACAGACTGGAACTGATGCTGGGAATCCACATTCTCCAGAATCATTACAATCTTTCGGATGAAGGAATCAGAAATGAGATCATAGACAGCCGCGCATATTCGGATTTCCGTGGTGTGGAATCAAGCAATCAGATTCCGGATGGTGATACTATCGGTCGGTTCCGCAATCTTCTGATCGAACATTCCATTCACGAGCAATTTTTTGCGCTGGTCGTGCAATCCCTGAAGATCGTAAATTGATTCTGAAAAAAGGAACCATTGTGGATTCCACCATTATTTCTGCGCTGTCTTCCACAAAAAATAAGGAAAAACAGCGCGATCCGGATGCCCATTCGACGAAAAAGGAACAACATGGTACTTCGGATACAAGGCTCATGTCGGTGTTGACAAGGATTCCGGTCTGTTGCACTCGGTGGAAGTTATCCCTGGGAACACCGCTGACGTGACCATGATTTCAGAACTGCTTCATAGGAAAGAAAAAACGGTTCACGGTGACAGCGGATATATCGGCGCCGAAAAGCGTAAAGAAGCCGTTGTCAAAAACGAAGACGGTAAGAAAATCCGGTATCTCATCAATCGCAAATCATCTCAATATGAAAGTAAACCCAACGGATCAAAAGCACAGATCAAACGCAGAGAACACGAAAAGTCATCCGTCAAAGCAAAAGTTGAACACGTTTTGGCTGTTTTGAAAGGATAGATCCGATACCGAGGTCTGCGAAAACAGACCGCAAAACTGAATATGATGTTTGCTCTGGTTAATCTGATTCTGGTCGCCAGATCCTCACGGGCGGCGGCTTGAATCACTTTGCCTTTCGACCATCTTATGCAGTTGTAATATTCAATGTTTGTTTATATGTTTTTGTTGCCATTGGCACTATCGTGTACCTTAATGGCGGTAGAGTCCATGCAGATATATTCCATATCTGCATCCAGATTCAGCTCACGGAACAGCGGCTTCATGACCCTATAATTGAGGAAATCTTTTCGTGCATCACAGAGGAGTCAAAATAAAAATCCGGGAATATCTGGCGAGAAGCTGAACGGATTCCCTGCTCTTCTGCCGGGAACAATGAACGTGTCGCGCGTATCTCTTTCCTTTTATAATGACAAATGCGAAAATATCATGATAACAAATTCTTAAAATTTTTTACGAAATAGTCCTATCTCTGTTTTCTGCCATTTTCCGTCCTCTCTGACAAATATTCACACTTATAAATCCCGCATCTTTGCGATATACTATCTCCGGAATCCCAAAGAGGGATCCGGCGGAATCCGTATCGGATACCGTCTCACAACGGATTTCAGGTGTTTCCGATATGGATTCCCCTGTATCCCGAACGAATTTTATTCAAGGAGATAACAATTATGTCCAGCAACAAGACGCTCGTCCCCGAAGCAAAGGAAGCTATGAACCAGTTCAAGATGGAAGCGGCAAGCGAGGTTGGTGTTAACCTCAAACAGGGCTACAACGGCGACCTCACCTCCAAGCAGGCTGGTTCTGTCGGTGGTCAGATGGTTAAGAAGATGATTCAGTCCTACGAAAACGGCCTGAAGCAGTAAACACTCTCCCTCTTTCCTGTTTTTCTGTAATCCAGAAGCACAGATAACCGAATGGGGTGTTGTACCTGCCGTACCGCACCCCATTCCATTTCGCAACCCGGGGCTACTGCATATTTTTGCAGCAGCCCTGTTTCTTTGCAGATTCTGTGTATTTATATTTTATGTATTTCTGTTTTTTTCGTTTCGTTTGCATCCCGGATGTGCATGATTACTTCTGCAAGGTCCCGGCAGACATATTCTGCCGCATCTTTCGCCGCCTGTACGCCGTTTGCCATTGCACAGCCATGAAACGGGATCAGCATGGCGAGATCGTTGTAATTGTCCCCTGCCGTCCACACGTCGTCTGCAGGAACATTCGCCCATTCCGCATATTTTGCGACAGCGGAACCTTTATCAATTCCCGCGGGCGGAATATCAAGACATCTGCCGTTCGGAAGCGGATTCACATACGCGCCGAATTCCCGCAAAAGAATTTCTGCGGCATCCGCAGTGCTGCTTCCGGCTTCTCCGACAGCACCTGCCATATGAAAGGTTCCGATGGAATCCAGCATTGCATGAGGGGAAAACGTATCTCCGTCCTCTTCCCCGCCATCGGGGAGATGTGCGGAAAACTGGTATCGTTCCGTGCCCCGGATCAGAGAAAAATAATCCCCGACCAACTCCCAGCACCGCTGTGCCAGTGCGCGTGCCAGCGTGGTTCCGCCGATATCCGTATTTCCGTCCGCCGTGGACTCCATGATCAGATTGCCGTCCCGGTCATAAACCTGTGCGCCATCCAGCGCAATGATATAATCGAAATCCAGTTTCCCGTTCTGCTTCAGTTCATACCAGCTCCATCGCCAGTCCCGTCCTGTGACAACACCGAACAATCCGCCATCGTCGCGGAACGCACGGATCGCATCGAGCACCTCCACGGTAGCCGGGTAGGCATCGGGGGAATATCTGTGACACAGGGTTCCGTCAAAATCCGTTGCCAGCAGTTTCGTTTTCATTTCTGTCATTCTTGTAGTCATTACTTTCGCGAAGCGAAAGTTTCCTTTCTGGTGGAATTGTGGCTGGTTTGGTGCTTTCACCAAATCTCAGTCGGAAGACTGCCAAAGCCGCAAAACACGTCTGAAATTTTATTTCAGACTTCTCCTATTGTATGTTATGCCGCGGTATCGGTTCCGGTGTCCGACGGATCGGTGTCCGACGTCTCGGCAGTCGATTCCTCGGTTTCCGCATCGAAATCAATCAGCGCCGCTTCCTCTGCCAGCGTTTCCGACAATCCTGCAAAACGTCCCGAAACGCCGGTCGCATTGATACCGCAGTTCACACTGCCGTTTTCCGTCCGGAACATCTGCGGGCAGGTGCCGGGGCTGTTGGAAAAGGTATACGGCCGGTCGGTCTGCTCATTTCCGTTGTATGCAACGGTTCCCGGCGCATCTAAGATAAATTCCAGACCGTATTCGCTTGTTACAGCGTAACCGCATTCGATATCGCCGTCTGCGACCTGCACGGTCATCTCCATGGGAATGCCGCGGATGAAAAGATCCGCCGCACCGCGCCCGATGGTGATGTTGCCATGTCGGCAAGTGACATCATTCAGTGTGATGATACCGAGGTCGGTGGCAATGTTCAAAGTGGATTTCGTTGTGACCGTGTGAAGCGTGATGTCGCCTGCGCGCAGGGAAATGTTGTAGTCCGTCACAAGAGACAAGTCCTCCACGGTGACGTTGCCTCTGGTGCAGGTAATGTCAAACGCATTGACGGCGGCGTTTTCCGTCAGATACAGATACAGTTCTTTCTGGGTATTGTCGCTTGTTTTATAAGTGAGATAATGGCGCAGACCGCTAAAATTGAAATTTCCCTCCGCAATGCGCATCAGGGAGAAAATGCTGGTCTCGTTGTCCACAAGCAACATTTTGTTCTGCACGGAATAATCGTATGTACCGACCTGGAAGTTGCGCAGTTCAAGATACGCCTCTCCCGTTTCGGAGCGCCGGATATAAATATCGACATCGTCCAGCGTCATTTTGACCTTGTTGATGGCAGTGTCGTCAAGGACATCGGAACGGATAACATCGCCGTCCACAACTGAAACATCCGTGGAAAACAGCGCGATGTTCTGCTCCTGCGCCACGTTGACACCGATGGTGCAGAGTACCAGACCCGCAATGATGACAAGAACCGACACAATCAGAAAAATAACAGATCCCGGCTTCATCTCCGATAGCACTCTCCTTTCACATAATAGTAGAGATCCTGTAAATAATGGCGGAAGAATCCGGCAAACCGGTACAGCTGCCGTAATACAAACGGCAGAAACCGCACCGCCAGATTATAAATGAGAATCCCGGCGAGCATCGTAATGCCGACCATCGCAATGCCAAGTCCGAGCTCGAACATACCGACAGGCAGAACAAGGAACAGCTGTGAAATGCCGTAAATAATGCCCACAAGGGCAATGATCGACCCGACCGCGACTTCCACGACCAGCGCAACCACAAGCGCAATGATCGCCGCCGCGATTGCCGCACTGATGAACAGAAGAACCGCAACCAATGCCAGAAGAATCAGAATCACAAACGGAAGCGACACAGCAAACAGAATGCGGAACCGCTTGACGCCCTCCTCAGAGCCCTCACCCCAATAGGTGATCTCCGGCAGGCGCAGAAACGCCGGAAGCTGTTTCCGTGCGGGTGCGCTGTGTGCCGGACGTGCCTGCATCGGCTCCTGCGGCATCTGCGATGCGGACGGTGTTCCACGGTTTGCCTGTACCGATGTGCCGACACCGGTCGTCCGGTTCTGGCGGATGTTTGCGCGGGAGACGGTTCTGGTACGGTCGTCCGTCACGGGCTGGGGCGCAAACAGCGGGTCGCGCGGAACGGTGCGCGTTTCCTCCGTTGCAACGTGCATGACCCTGGTACTGCTCATGTCATGCTCCGGGTCGGGGATAGGACGGGAGGGCATCTGCGATGTCGGCTGTGAAGCTGTCGGCACAGCGTTTTCCCGTCGGGGCGGCATATTGACGTTCCGCCGTGGCTCATTTGCCTGTGCGGGCATTTCCTCAAACAGCGGGATGGTGTGGACTGCGGACACGGACGGTTCTTCGCTTTCTGGTTTCGCGGAAACATTCGGTTCAATGGAAGCATTCGTTTCCCTTGAGGAAACGATTTCCCCGCTCCGGCGGAACATGGACGGCAGAGCATCCTCCTCGCGACTGTCCTGCACGGAATCTGTGAACCATGCGCGCAGAGGATCGTCGTCATCATTCTGCGTGTCCGTCCACCCCTGCTTCGGTGCGGCAGGCTTGTACATCCGGACATCTCCGTCATCGGCGGATTCTGCCGCCGAATCTCCGGCTCCGGTTTCCGTGCCGGATGTGCCAGTTTCCATAATTGAAGCACCGGTCTCCGCGGCGGTAGCGCCAGTCTCCGCGGCGGTAGTGCCAGTCTCCGCGGCAGATGCCGCGATCTCCGCATCGTTTTCATCAATGGTATCCTGCCCCTCGACGAACGCGCGGTATTCCGCATCTTTCATCAGAACCGAATTTCTCTGCTCGATGATGCGGTTGACGACCTGGGACGGACCGCCGCGGCGCATAATGTCCCCCTCGATTTCCTCATCGGTTCTGTCTTTGTATCTCTGGCTTAAATTGGCAATATGTAAATTGATTTCATCCGGTGTGAATCCCGCTTCGCGGAATTTTGCCCGCATGAACCGGAACAGCATTTCCTTGTCCATTGGATTTTGTCCTCCTTTTGAACTGAATTTTGTCAGAATGTCTTGCAATCGGAAAGATTTTATGGTATACTGTTATACGAGATTATTGATATAACAGGAGTTATCAGCATATTATGAGAATGAGAAGAAAGAAGCACGGGGACGAACGCAGAGAAGCGCTCTCCCATCTTCTGATTGACGCCGCAGCCCTGACCCCCGGACAGGCGCGGGGATTTTTTACCGACCCTGCAAAGCCGCTGATGCTGGAAATCGGATGCGGAAAAGGGGATTTTGTCATCGGAATGGCGAAAAAGCATCCCGAATGGAATTTTCTTGCGATGGAGCGTGTCCCGGATGTGATTTTATGCGCAATGGAAAAATGCAGTGCGGAAAATCCTTCCGCCGCCGGGGAAGCATCGCTGCCGCCGGACAACATCCGGTTCTGCATTGCAAACGCAAATGCGCTGACCGAGTATTTTGCACCGGGTGAGATTGACGGTATTTATCTGAATTTCTCCGACCCATGGCCGAAATCCGGACACGAAAAGCGCCGTCTGACCTACGGCTCGTTCCTTGCGCAGTATCGCACCGTCATGGATGCAGGGCGCACGGTCACGTTCAAAACAGACAACCGAGGACTGTTCGACTATTCTCTTTTGTCCTTTGAAGCAAACGGCTGGACGTGTGAGGACGTCACTTATGACCTACACAACAGCATCTGGAATGCGGACAACGTCGTGACCGAATACGAGCGGAATTTCTCCGAAAAAGGCTTTTCCATCAACCGTGTCGTTGCCTATGCGCCGAAAACGAACCCGGATGTCCTGCCGGTGATTCCGAAACCCGACCGGACGGATGCCGACAGCGTACAGACGGACACCGACTGTGTTACAGTCGAAAAAACGAATAAGATGTAACCTGCAGGATGCCGTAAACGGAATATTTGCGGCATCCCTTATTGTTTCAGGAATGATTGCCGTACAGAATTTCAACCCTCTGCCGCAGGCAGATTCTGATCGAAAGACGAGCCTTGCGTGTAAGACTGGTCGTGCGTGCCAGACAGGTCGTGCGTACAGTCGGCTCTGCCGCAGAGATGCGACGACAGGCACCGGTACTGTGCGGCTGTGGGTTCGCTTTTGTCGGCGACCTCTGAGACTTCCCGGCACAGGATGACGCTCTGTCCCAGATTTTCGCAATAGTGGGATGCGAGCTGTGTTTCGTTTTTCATGCAGATACCTCACTTTTTCGTTTGGTATCCACAGTGTGCGCAGTCGTAATCGCTTTTATGCGCCTGTTTTGTGCCGAATCCTGCGGTGAATTATTATTAGGTATTTAGTTATATATTAAACAGCGTTTAATTTTTCGTATCCGGGTCATCGTAGGTATTGAAATGCGTTTCTTTATAGCCGTCAATGCCCGCTTTCTGCATGGCGCCGAAAATCCGGTGTTTCAGACCCTTGTTTTGTTTATCAAGCTGATGGAGGAACTGCTTCATGTTTTCGCGCTCGGTCTTGCCGTTTGCGGGACACCGGCTTTCGAGAATCGGCAGCTCCGCACGGCGCGCGAAATACCGGATATCCTTTTCCGGTGCATAAATCATCGGGCGGATGAGCGTGACATCCATTCTGGACAGATACGTCACCGGCTGGAACGCGCCGAGCCGTCCCTCATAAAACAGGTTCAGCATAAAGGTCTCGACCACATCGTCAAAATGGTGTCCGAGCGCGATTTTTTTGAATCCATGCTTCACGGCAGCGGAATTCAGCGTGCCGCGCCGCAGCTTTGCGCACAGGGAGCACGGATTTTTTTCCTTCCTTATATCAAAGACAATGTGCGTGATTTCCGACGGTTCGATGTACAGAGGAACGCCGAGGTCGTCGCACAGCTTCTGTATCTCGGAAAAATCGGTGTTTTCCCATCCCATATCAACCATGATGGCGGCAACGTGAAAGTGTTTCGGATGGAATTTTGCCAGATTGGCAAGTGCCACAAGCAAAGTGAGACTGTCCTTGCCGCCGGAAACGCCGACCGCGACCCATTCCCCCTCTGCAATCATATCGTAATCGTCAATCGCTCGGCGTGTATAGCTGAGCATTCTGCGTAATCCGTTGTCCATATACCGTGGTATTGTTCCTCATTTTCTGATTTGATACAGAATAATTATACCACATTTCGGCCGTTTTGGCAAGGGGGAATTCTCAACATTAACAGAAATAATACAAACCCCGATTGCCATTAAGATTCTGCACAAATTTATCCGGCATCATTGACATCGGTTTGGAATTATGATATAATTGAATTACCATATTTTTTCAAAGGAGATCACGACCATGAAACAGAGCCAGCGCAGTCCCTTACGCCCCATCCCCTACATCTTTTTCCTGCTTCTGCTCCTTGCATCCTGCGGCGATACTTCCGCAGATACGGAATCCGCCTCCGTGACAGAACCGTCCGATGTCACACCTGCCGTCACGGAACCGGCTGAACCGACCAATGAAGACCTGGTTCGCTCACAGATCGGCACACAGGATTTCGGCGGGGAAACGTTCCGCGTGGTGTCCCGCGATGCCGGCGGCGCGTTCTACGGTACTGCCGGAGAACAGGAAAACGAACTCTATTTTGCGGAGGAAACCGGAGATGTGCTTTATGATGCCATTTACCGCCGCAATGTCATCACAGAAGAACTTCTCAATATTGAAATTGAACCCGTCTGGAGCGGTTCTCTGACAGAAGATGTCACAAAAGTGATCGAAAAGAACGTCATGGCAGGTGATGACTTTGCTGATGCCATCATCCATCGTCTTGACTTCACGATGAACATCGCCGCCGAGGGGTATCTTGTCAACTTTTACGATATCCCAACAGTCAATCTTTCCAACAACTGGTGGGATCAGACCATCATTTCCAATTTCACCATGTTCGGCGACAAGCTTTACGCGCTGTGCGGTGACATTGTCTTTTATGATGATTATGCGGTACAAGCGATCTTCGGCAACACCCGTATCATGAGTGAACTGGATATGGAAATTCCGTATCAGGCTGTGCGCGACGGCACCTGGACATTTGATATGTTCAGTAAAATGGCACTGGAAGCGGAAGCCGATCTGAACGGTGACGGAAAAATCGAACGGGAAACCGACCGTGTCGGCTACATCAACCACAGCGATGCCGTCCTGCACACGGTCTATGCGTTCGGAGAACGTCTGTCGAAAACCGAGGAGGACGGAACCATCACCGTCAATTACGGCAACGATGACATTATCGCCGCCGTTGACACCATTTCTGCATTCATCGCCGCGTTGTCCGATCCGGTCGGTGACGGCTGTCCTGCCCTCTTCCGTGCGGGCAATGTCCTGTTCTTCCCGGAAATGATCGGCGGTCTGTCCGGTATGCGGGAAATGCAGGACGATTACTGCGTGCTTCCGCTTCCGAAAGCGGATGAATCCCAAAAAACCTATACCGCATATGTTTCCAACGGCTGGACGACCTGCTATTCCATCCCGATGACAGCCCCCAACACATCACGCATCGGCACCGTTCTGGAAGTCATGTCTGCCGTATCTGCCGATACCGTCACACCGGCGCTGTATGATATTATGCTCAACGAAAAATTCGTCCGCGATGCCGAATCGCAGGAAATGCTCTCTTATGTCTGGGCATCCAAGGCTTATGACCTTGCGGGCGACCTCGCATGGGCATCCGATCTGCGCAGTGTTTATCAAAGTATCGCTTCGACCGGGAAAAATAATTATACTTCTTCCATGGAAAAGAAGCTTAAAACCATCAACAAAAAACTCGACAATTTCCTCGCAGCGTTCAGCGAGACTTGATATTTCAAAAGCAAACGGTGCCGTAACTGTGGTTTTACGGCACCTCATTTTTATATCATCCCGAAATATTGCAGAATCCCCCGGTAAATCCCTTCCGCGAACAGCTCCGGATCCCCGCTCATCAGCGCGGCTTCATCAGGATTCGTGATAAAGCCCATTTCCACAAGCACCGCGGGCATTGCGGTATTGCGCAATACATACAGCCCCGGCCGCACGAACACCCCGCGGGTGCGCAGTCCGGTCATATAACGCATCCAGAGCAGAATGTCCTCCGCCAGTGGGAACGCGGGGGACGAGCGGCTGTATACAAACGCTTCGCTTCCCGTTGCTGTGGGGTCTGCGGCGGCATTCGTATGCAGGGAAATAAAATAATCCGCGCCCCATGCGTTGGCATCGGCGACCCGTGCGGCAAGGCTTGTGGTATTGCTCGTTCCGAGCTGGGTTTCGGGCGTGGGACGGGAAAGCCGCGCTTCAAAGGAAGCGTTCGCGGACAGCTTCCGGTACAGCGCCTGCCCGACTTCATAAGTGATGTCCTGCTCCCGGACACCGTTGGCTTCCGCACCCGCATTCGGATTCTCGGGGTTATGTCCCTGATCGATGTAAATCTTGATTGCCATAAGATCCCTCCGGTTATTAAAATCGTGGTCTGCTCTTACAGTTTATGCGGAAACAGAGAAAAAGTTCCCACACGGGAAAATGTTTCTGTATCCTATTGACATCCGGCATCATTTGTGTTACTATTATAATAATAGATATAATTTCGATTTTCTGTCCCCTTGGAGGTAGTTTCATGTCCACCGCAAAACGCCGTGTTTTTCTGACCGCTGTCATTTCCGCTGTCATTCTCATAACCGTCATCCTGACCGTCACCGTTGTTGTTCCGAATGTAAAAGAGCAGCAGCTTGCCGCTCTGCGTGTTTCTGCGGCGGAGGCATATGCGGCGGGAGACTATTCCGCGGCGGAGGAGCGGTATCGGGCGATTCTGGAACGCGTCCCCGACGACTGTGATGCGGTCATCACGCTGGCGGAATGCGATCGGGCGCGCGGGGCGTGGGAGGATGCGATTTCGTTATTGGAATCCTATCCGGAAAGCCCGGAGATCGCGGAAGCACTTGCGGAAATGCCGGTTCCCATCTCCAACGACGGTTTTTTCCGCGCCCTTTGCACGCTGTTTGACACGGATGTGCCGACCTTTGGCGATCTGCAAAGTGTCACGCGGATCTCCTATCGCATCCGTTCCTACGGGATGACCCCCGGGTCGTATACCGTGGAAACGGCGGAAGCTGCGGTCGAGGAGAACTGCGGCAAAAAACTGCTGACCGCCGACTTGTGTTCCGGGCTGAATTATTGCCGGAACGCGGAAATTCAGATCGAGATCAACGGCGTTCCCGTGGAGGAGATCGAGTTGTCGGGACTTCCGCTTCTGGAAAACGTGACATCGTTCACGGTCAAAAGCACCGTGTTTGACGACCTTGACCGGATCGCATCGCTGAAATCGCTGACCGCATTGACCCTTGATAACGCCGGGATCGACGACATTCTGCCGCTTGCCGGTCTGAAAGATCTGAAATTCCTCTCCCTGCGCGACAATGCCATTTCCGACCTGACACCTCTTGCCCTGCTACCGGAGCTGGAATCTCTTGACCTGACATCAAACGAAATCGAACGCATTTCGGTTCTGTCCTGCCTGCCACGTTTGAAGACGCTTCATCTCACGAATAACGAAATCAGCGACCTCTCGCCTCTCACGGAATGCGGCGCACTGGAAGCCCTGTATCTTGACGCCAATGCGATTTCGGATGTTTCCCCGCTGTCCGGTCTTACCACCCTGCGCACGCTCAATCTGAGTTTCAACCGGATCACGGATCTTTCTCCACTGCAGTCCTGCACCGGACTTTCGTTTCTGTCCGTCCGCTCAAATGCAGTAACGGACACCGCGCCGCTGTCTTCCCTCTCCTCACTGACGTATCTCGATATATCCGACAATCAGATCGCAGACATTTCCTGCATTGCAGATCTGAAATCGCTTGAAACGCTGTATGCGAGTTCCAACCGCATCGTGGACGTTTCCCCGCTTGCGGAGCATCCGGCGATTCAGACTCTGCACCTTTATTACAATCAGATCACGTCCGTGGAAGCACTCGGAAGTGCGGGACAGCTGACCTATCTGATTCTCGACGGAAACAGCATCACGGATGTGTCACCGCTTGCCGCACTGCAAAAACTGGAATATCTGTCCGTTCCCGAAAATCCCATTGCCGATCTGTCGCCCGTTTCCCACGTCAAGGTCGTGCTTGACAACGCCGAAGACTTATGGTAATTTTCAAATGAGGTACCTTTATGACAACCGTTAAACGCCGTTTTCTCCTTTCCGCAGTCATACTTGCCGTCATTCTCATAACCGTCATCCTGACCGTCACCGTTGTTGTTCCGAATGTAAAAGAGCAGCAGCTTGCCGCCCTGCGGACTTCCGCGGCGGATGCGTATACGGCGGGGAATATTCTGCGGCAGAAGAGGATTATCTGGCGGTTCTGGAACGGGTACCGGGGGACTGTGATGCTGTGATCGCGCTGGCGGAATGTTACAGGGCACGAGGGGCGTGGGAGGATGCGGTTCTGCTTCTGGAACGTGCTTATGAAACAAGTGGAGATGAGACCGTCCGCGCCGCGCTGTACACCATGCCCATCACGTTTCTGAACGGAGACATCCATGCCGCCATTTGTGCCTCCGCGGGTGTGGAAACCGATGTATTGACCTATGAGGACCTGCAAAAAATCGAATCGGTTTCGTTCACTTCCAACAGCGTGACTGTGATGCCGGGAGAATACGGCGGTGTCGTGCGGAACACGAAATTCGTTGTTTCGGTTCTCGGAAACGAAGACTTTTCAAAACAGATCTCCTTATGCAAAAATGCGAAGGTATCGCTGGAATTTCACGGTCTTGACAATGAGGATCTTGTCAATTTGCCGAATATGACCAATCTGTACTCGTTTTCCTCCTCGGGCGGTTCAATTTCTGAGCTTTCGGTTTTTTCCGCCTGCGCCGGACTGGAAATACTCACCCTATACGATAATGACATTTCCGACCTTGCACCGCTTTCGCATCTCACGGAACTGCGGGAGTTGAACCTTTCCTCCAACCAAATCTCCGATATCACGCCGCTTGTTCTTCTGACAAAACTTGAAAAACTGTTTCTGAATGAAAATACCGTTTCCGATCTGTCCGCGCGCTCTCTCATGACGGAATTACAGCGATTACAGTTGAGTGATAACAACATCACGGATATCTCACCGCTTGGGAATCTGGAAAAGATCACATTTCTGTATCTTCAGAACAACCGTATTTCGGATATCTCCCCTCTCTCCGACATGACCGCATTGGAATGGCTCAACGTCAGTTCCAATCAGATAAATGACATTTCGGCACTTTCGGGTATGACCCAATTGCAGACGCTGATGATAAGCAACAATCAGATTTCTGACCTCTCCCCGCTGAACGGCTGTGTTTCCATGTATCTGCTGTCCGCCGGGAACAATACGATTTCCGATATTTCCGTATGTTCTTCTTTTGCTGAAATCCGGTGTATCAATTTTGAAAACAACCGTATTTCGGACATCAGCAGTCTGTCTTCCTGCACCAATATCCGGGAACTGCATTTAAGTGATAATCAAATTTCCGACCTCTCCCCCATCCGTTATCTGGAAAACTGGATTACCCTGACCCTGTCCGCCAACCCCATCACCGACTGGTCGCCCGTTTCCCACATCGAAACCGTCACCGGGCGGCCTGAAACCGAACAATAAAAAGGAGTATTTCCCATGACCGTCACCGATTTTTACAAAACCTTTTCTTCTGACTGTACCGCCGGCAGTGCCAATCAGGTTCTAACCCGGTTTCCGTCCCCCGAAACACGCACCGGGCGCTGTTATTACCGGCTCTCTCACGGCGGGCGGCGGTATTCACTGTTGTTTTCCAACCGCATTGATTCCACGTATGCGGACGGCAGTATCAGCCGCGCAAACGATGTGGGCGGCACCTGGCAGATTCACGCGATGCGCGTGGGGCTGTGTTCTGCGCCCGGGGAGGAACCTGCAATGTTTCACACCTGCACCTTTGACGGCAGTCCCACGCTGACCGTCACGGGGGACACGGTGTTCTGCTGTGATCCGCTGACACTGGATGCGCGCGCGGGGGATGTGCTCTGTTACGAGATCACCCTTTCGGGGGACTGTTACCCGTACCATGAGGAAATCGTGCTCGGCGTCACGGCCATGCAGAACGGTGTGTGGATCCCCGACAAGAAGATCCCCGTGCTTCTGATGGTCGGCTCTGACCGGGAGGTGTCTTTGCGTGTCGGCTTCATCGGCGACTCCATCACGCAGGGGTGCGGAACCGCTCCCGACAGCTATTCCCACTGGGCGGCAAAGATCGCCGAGAGGCTTCCCGCGCATGACAGTGTCTGGGATCTCGGCATCGGCTACGCACGCGGATACGATGCGGCGACGGACATGGGCTGGCTTGCGCGCGCCAAAACGTGCGATGTTGTCAACGTCTGCTTCGGCGTCAACGATCTTCTGCATGACCGCACGGCAGAAGAGGTCTGCGGGGACTTGCAGACAATCGTTTCTTCCCTGAAAAACGCCGGATGCCGCGTCATTCTCTTTACCGTTCCGCCGTTTGACATGACGGGAGACGCCATGCGGCACTGGTATGCGGTAAACGCTTCCATCCGCGCGAGAAATATCACCGGCTGTGATGCGATCTTCGACTTTGCCCGCGTACTCGGACAGCCTGCCCCGAACGAACACCGCTCGGTCTACGGCGGACATCCGGATGCAAAAGGATGCGCGGTCGCGGCGAACGCATATCTTGCGGCGGGACTGCTTTGAGGTTTCCACAGGAATCCCGTTCTGTAAATTTTTTGTGATTTCCGTGCGGAATTTGCGAAAACAGGTGCATTTCTGCGCGTTTTATGGTATAATATCATAAGCAAGCAATTCTGCTGTACAGCAGAATGGAAGATTTCGCCGTCCGGCGAAATCGCTTGATATTGTGATCATATGACACACAATGCATTGCATTGTGTTGCGCTGTGGTACACAGCGCGGATTTCCTCCGGAAATCCATGTCGATATGATATAATAAAAGGAAAGAAATCAAAAGCAAAACAGGACTGATGTAATCACAGATGAAAAAACTGACCCTCGGCATTCTTGCCCATGTGGACGCGGGGAAAACCACGCTGTCCGAAGGCTTATTATATCTTTCAGGCTGTATCCGCACGCTCGGACGGGTGGATCACAGAGACACCTTTCTTGACACGGGAGAGCTGGAACGCTCCCGCGGCATCACCATTTTTTCCAAACAAGCGGTACTGGAAACGCCCGATATGACCGTATATCTGCTCGACACACCCGGCCATACCGATTTTTCCGCGGAAACGGAGCGCACGCTGTCGGTGCTGGATTACGCGGTGCTGGTCATCAGTGCGGTGGACGGCATTCAGGTACACACGGAGACCCTCTGGCGGCTTTTGCAGAAGCATCATATCCCAACCTTTCTATTTCTCAACAAGACCGACCTGCCCGGAAAATCCCGTTCCGAACTGATGGAGGAGCTGCACGCGCGCCTATCCCCGCTCTGCACCGATTTTTCGCAGTCAGAGGAAGACCGCGGGATGTTTGACGAGCAAGCCGCTATGTGCGCGGAATTTCTGATGGAGGAATATCTGGATTCGGGTACGGTATCGGCAAGATCTCTTGCCTGCGCCATTTCCGTGCGGCAGATGTTCCCGTGCTTTTTCGGCGCGGCGCTGAAAATGGAAGGCGTTGCGACCCTGCTTCGCGCGCTGGATGTGTATACTGTCGAGCCGCCGCACGCGGACACATTTGCGGCAAAGGTCTTCAAGATCGGGCGCGACCCGCAGGGAAACCGTCTGACGTATCTGAAAATGACCGGCGGCACGCTGAAAGTGAAAACCGTCCTCACAGGGGACACGGATGACGACGGCATTCCCGCATGGACGGAAAAAATCGACCAGATCCGCATCTATTCCGGCGCAAAGTACCGCGTGACAGACACCGTTTCTGCCGGTGACATCTGCTGTGTGACGGGACTTTCCCGCGTATTTCCGGGACACGGACTCGGCGGGGAGGAGGATGCGCCGGCGCCCGTTCTTCAGCCGGTGCTGACCTACCGTGTCACACTTCCCGCGGGAACACCGGTAAAGGAGACCTATGAAAAGCTGTATCAACTGGAAGAGGAAGACCCCCAGCTCCACCTGACCCTGCATCCGGCATCGGGCGAGATCCACATTTCCCTGATGGGCGAGATCCAGATGGACGTTCTGCGCCACACGATTCTGACCCGCTTCGGGCTGGATGTCTCCTTTGACCAGGGGTCGATCGTTTATAAGGAAACCGTTTCCGCGCCCGTGGAATGTGCGGGGCATTTTGAACCTTTGCGCCATTACGCGGAGGTGCATCTTTTATTGGAACCGGGCGAACCCGGAAGCGGCGTGGTCTTTGACTCCGTCGTTCCCGAAAACACGCTTGCACGGAACTGGCAGCGGCTGATCCTCTCCCAGCTGGAGGAAGAACTTCCGACAGGCGTTTTGACCGGCGCCGCGCTGACCGATCTGCGCATTACACTGACCGGCGGGCGCGCGCATCTCAAGCATACCGAGGGCGGCGATTTTCTGGAAGCGGCGACCCGCGCTCTGCGGCAGGGACTGATGAAAGCGCGGCGGGACCGGCTGTGTGTCTTGCTGGAACCGTGGTACGAATACCGCTTATCTCTCCCCCAGGAATGCACCGGGCGTGCAATCTCCGATCTTCAGCTCATGGCGGCAACGGTGAAGCCGGTCGAAATGGAGGAATCAACGGGCATGGCGGTGCTTCTCGGATGCGCACCCGCGGCAAAGATGCACGCATTTCCCCCGGAGGACAAGCCGTATCCGCTCGAGGTGCAATCCTACACCCGCGGCCGCGGACACATCACGCTGTCGTTCCACGGATATGCGCCGTGTCCGGAGCAGGATGCGGTCGTCGATGCTATCGGTTATGAACCGGAGCATGATACGCTTTTCCCGGCGGATTCCGTATTCTGCCACCAAGGGGCAGGCATCCATATTCCGTGGGAGGAATCCGACGGGCATATGCACACGGAAAGCGTGCTTGCAAAGCGTGCCGCCGCCCCGGTAGATGTTTCACCGTCCGCCGCCGACAGCACAAAGACCCTCTCCTCCCGGAAACCGGTTTCCGGAAAACGTCACAACCGCCCTTAGTCGCTTGCTTATGCGGATGTCGTAGAGGAAGACCGCGAACTGAAAGCGATCTTTGAGCGCACTTACGGGCCGATCTCACCGCGCTCCATTTTCGTTCCGCCGCCACCGGTGACCGAGGTCGTGCCGACCCGCGACACGTATCTTTCCCTGCTCGACCCCTCCGAGGATTATCTGCTTGTGGACGGCTACAACATCATCTTCGCCTGGGAAGAGCTGAAAGCACTGGCGCGGGATTCGCTTGATCTTGCGCGCGGGACGCTCATTCACATTCTCGCCAATTATCAGGGGTACAAAAAATCCAACGTCATCTGCGTCTTCGATGCCTACCGTGTCCGCGACGGACGGGGTTCGGTCGAACGCCACGCGGGACTGTATGTCATCTACACCCGCTCCCACGAGACCGCCGACACCTACATCGAAAAAGTCACCTACGACATCGGTCGGGAACACCGTGTCCGCGTTGCAACATCGGATGCGCTGGAACAGGTCATCGTCATGGGACACGGTGCCAGCCGGATGTCCGCAAAAGGCCTTTATGAGGAGGTCTGCCGCACAACGGAGGAGGTACGGGAGATCGTGGAACAGCTGAATGCAAAAAACAAATAAAACAAAGATACGCCATCGGCGCGGATATGCGCGCCTCATACAGAAAATTTATCGGAAAATACAAAAAGGGCTTGCTTTTTTCCGCATTTTATAGTATCATATAAGCAAGAATATTTCACCCGAAAGGACAACGCATCCAATGGCAATTTATTACATTGATCCGGATCTGGGTCTTGACACAAACGACGGTCTTTCTCCCGACACACCGAAGAAAACGGGAGGAAGCATCACCCCCGCACCCGGCGACAGCGTGCTTTACCGCCGCGGCCGCATCATCCGCGGAATGCTTCCGACGACAGCCGGTGCCGACGGCGCACCGATCACCTACGGCGCATACGGCGACTGCGACGAAAACGGTTACGGCGACAAACCCATTTTCTGCGGCTCGCTCGATGCCTCCTCCCCTGACGATTGGGTGGAGACGGAGCCGAACATCTGGCGCTGTACCGTTCCGACCCGCGGGGACGTCGGCAACATCATTTTCACAAAGAAATCCGACGATGACCGTCCGTGGCGTTCCCTTGCGGAATACGAGAAAAACGCACGGCTGGACGGCGCGACCCTGCGCTGGGAAAAATCGGGGCTGTCCGCACAGGGCGACTTCTGGGACAGCCGCTTCGGCGAAACGAATCACCCGGTTCCCACGCCGACCGAGCAGGAACTGCTTGTGTATTCCGTCGGCAATCCCGCCGAGGTGTATGCCCATGTGGAGCTTGCGCACTGGGGCGACCGCCGGCTTGCGTTCACGCGGGACAATACGATCATCGAAGACCTGGCATTCTGCGGAAGCGGTGTTCACGCCATTGCCGGGGATGAGGGCAAAAACATCATCATCCGCCGCTGTTCGTTCAAGATGATCGGCGGCTGTGTCTGGAGCCGTCCCATTTTTGTGCGCTTCGGAAACGCCATCGAATTCTGGATCCATGCGGACAACGTGCTCATCGAAGACAACGACTTTTACGGCGTTTACGACTCCTGTGTCACCCACCAGGGACCGCATGACAGTACGATTCCCGCGAACCGCTTCATCTGCCGGAAAAACGTCTTCAACACCTACGGCATGGCGGCATTTGAATACCGCGACCGCATGACCGTCAACTCCGAATTCACCGACAACGTCTGTATCAACGCGGGCTGCGGCTTCCCCATTTACGGCGAAGTGCTCCCGCGCCGCTCGGAGATCTGGCCGCAGCCAATGGGACACCACATTTTCCTGTGGCGCATCGACGGCGCATCGGAAAACGGTTCTCTTGTCATCGCGCGCAACGCCTTTGAATCCGCTCCCATCGGTGCGGCGATCTACTCCATCATCTCCCCGGAAGCGGAGGCGCAGATGCACGTTTTCGACAACACCTACGACACCGAAAATCCCGACCTGCTCTGCCATGTCGGCGGCATTTCGTACCGGGATCAGTACACCTATTCCCTTGCCACCGGCTGGGATGCCGATGAGGATGAGGAATAAGCATCCGAATTATTTTTCATATAAAATGGTCAGCCAAAGGATTCCGACAGGTTTCCCGGCTGACCGTTTTCATTTTTTATGGTTCTTATTTATACCGGCAGTTCTTCAAACTTTTTAACACCCCATGTCTCAATTCCGCGTTTTACAAGGAACAACGCACCCGCAAACACCGCCATCCAGACAAGCATCCATACCGACACCGGCATGATCTTCCGTCCGAAGTACGTCAGCAGTGCGGGAAGTGCGAGCATCGCCATATTACCGAACATCGAGAACATGACTGCCGTTCCCTGCTTGACGACCTGCGCTTCGTTCGTCCATCCGAGATTCGGATATTTGAGGCCGAGCAGAAGACCGATGCCGCCCGTGACCGCGGAGAACAGCTGCGGAAGAATGAGAATCGCCGCCGTATTCACCGCCATATCAAAGGCATTCATCCGGACATCGGGCAGCATTCCCGCGCCTGCAAGCGCTTCCCCCATCATCGGGTCAGAGAGCAGTGCGCCGCAGCTTCTGTCCGCGCAGAACAGAAACACAACACCGACCACGGACATCATGGCCGACGGAACAGCGCACCAGACAAGGTGCAGTTTCCATTTTGCGTGCAGGATTTCCGTCACAGAAACGGGCATTGCGCGCAGCTGCCACAGCGTTCCGGCTTCCAGCGACACGGAGGGTGCGGTGAAAATCACCATGCACAGCATCATGCACGTCAGAAGCACAAAAATTGCACCCGCAAGGTCCCAGCCGAACAACGTCATGTACATGGCAAGCGTATTCCACTGCCACACCACAGCGACAGCACCGACGACAAGGAAGATCAAACCGATTCCCGCATTGAGCAGGTATACGGCGGAAGACAGCAGATGTGCGTTTTCGCGTTTCCACAGCGCTTCGGCTCTGCTTTTGACACGGAAATCGGCATCCTCCGCACGGTATACGGTTTTCTTTGCCGCATTCTGCCCGGAATTTGTCACGGTGGAGAGGAAGGTTTTGGCAAGCGCCGCCGTCACAATGGCAAACGGCACGAACAGTATCACAAGCGACAAAAGGAAGTGCAGAGCATTTTCTCCGGCAGCGGCATTTCCGATCCAGTACAGCGGCGCGACTGCACCGAGCGTCTGTGCAACCAGTTCACTCTGCTTCGTCAGAAGTCCGAGGAGCTTTGTCGAGCCTGCGCCGCAAAGCCAGTAATAAACGGCGAGAAATGCGACCGACCCGATGACCGTCACCAGCGTTTTGTTCCGGATATGCGCGGAAATCCGGGAGATCACCCATCCGAGCAGACAGGACAGTGCAAGCGCAAACAGTCCGACCGCGAAAAACAGAACGAGCGAAAACACCAGTGTCAGAACGTCGAATCCCGCAAACCATATCCAGATGACGATTGCCGGCAGATATACCATCGCACCCCAGAGCAGATTCATCAGATACAGTCCCGTCATGCGCACAAGCAGAATCGTCGCCGGCGGAATGGGCATCGGCAATAAAATCGCGTTGTCCTTTGCTTCAAAAAGCTGGGACTTGGCAAGGAACACCGTACCGACAAGCATGAACATCGCGCAGAACAGAAACGCAAGTGTCATGTAAAGCCAATCAAATCCCATCGCAGCAAACGGCTCTGCAATGACAAAGAACACCATCCCGAACAGGTACATGAATGCCAGTCCTGCGATCGCCCATAAAACCGCCATGCCGGCAGTACCAAGGAGGGACTTCTTTTTCTTTTGTTTTTCATTGATATTTCCGCCCGTGAACCGCCGTCCCATCGACAGCATCTGCACTCGGAGCAGAACCCGAAATTGGTTCATTTCTTCCCTTCTCCTCCCTTTCACTTTCACATCTCCGCATCAGCGACGGCTTCCGCACCGTTCTGCGACAGTTCCAGAAAGACCTGTTCCAGACTTGCCGTCCCGAGCACATCTTCCATCGTTCCGTGCGCGACGAGCTGTCCGCGGCGGATGATCGCCACTTTGTCGCAGAGTTTTTCCGCTACCTCCAATACGTGCGTGGAGAAGAAGATCGCGCCGCCCGCATCACAGTGCTCCCGCATGACCTGTTTCAGATTGTGTGCGGCAATGGGGTCCAGTCCCACAAACGGTTCATCCATCAGAATCAGCTTCGGCGCATGGATGAGCGCGCCGATGACCGCCAGCTTCTGCTTCATGCCGTGGGAATAGGAGGACACCGGCTGTCCGAGATCCTCAGTCAGAGAAAACAACCCTGCGTACTTTTCGATGCGCGCCCGCCGGTCTTCTGCCGTGACCCCGTAAATGTCGGCAACGAAATTCAGATACTTGATTCCTGTCAGAAATTCATACAGATCGGGATTGTCCGGGATGTACGCGATCTTTTTCTTGCATTCCAGCGGGTCGGCTGTGACGGAAACACCGTCCACCAGAATCTCACCCTCATCAAAGGATAAAAGTCCCGTGCAGGCTTTCAGGGTCGTCGTTTTTCCCGCGCCGTTGTGACCGATGAAGCCGTAAATTTCACCCGGTGTAATGTGCAGGGTCAGATGATCCACCGCCGTCTTTTCTCCGTAGCGTTTTGTGAACTCGTTGATTTGTAACATAAACAGGATTCCTTTCGTCCGATTCTGTATCCTGATATCGTTTTGATATCATTTTCAATTAGATTATATCATATGGAATCCGGTTTGTCAATGGGGTTTACAGAAAGTTTATATTTTGGCAGAAAATGAAAAACCTCCGGAGGTTTCCAGCAAGAGAAATCCGGAGGTATTCTTTTTTCATAGGAAAAATCCGTCAGGAAAGCAGTGCGCGGTCATTTGCAAATTCCGAGCCGCTTGCGCGGGAGAACTGTGCAAGCAGGGCTTCCACGGTCAGTTTTTTCTTATCCTCACCGCGGATATCGAGAATGATCTGCCCCTCGTGCATCATAATGAGCCGGTTGCCGTATTCGATGGCATTCTTCATATTGTGCGTGACCATCAGGGTCGTTAAACTGTCTTCTCTTACGATCTCGTGGGTCAGACGGAGCACCTTATCCGCCGTTTTGGGGTCAAGTGCCGCCGTATGCTCGTCGAGCAGCAGCATCTTCGGGCGTTCCAGGGTTGCCATCAGAAGCGTCAGTGCCTGCCGCTGTCCGCCGGACAGCAGTCCGACCTTTGCGTGCATCCGGTTTTCCAGCCCCAAATCGAGCCGTGCAAGCGCCTCCTTGTAGCGGACACGTTCTTTTTCGGAAATGCCCCAGCGCAGACCGTGGGATTTTGTCCGGCGGTATGCCAGTGCCAGGTTTTCTTCGATCTCCATATTCGGCGCGGTACCCGTCATCGGGTCCTGGAAGACACGCCCGAAATATTTCGCGCGTTTGTACTCGGAAAGACCTGTGATGTCCTCCCCGTCCAGGGTAATAGTGCCCTCATCCACGGGGAAAACACCGGTGACGGCGTTCATCATCGTGGATTTTCCGGCGCCGTTGCCGCCGATGACCGTGATGAAATCGCCTTTTTCAATGCGCAAGTCAAGACCGTTGAGCGCGACCTTTTCGTTGATGGTGCCGGGATTGAAGGTCTTGGAGATTCTGTCAAGCGAAAGCATGATATTGGTTTCCATTTGCACATCACCCTGCTTTCTTTGCGTTTTTCTTCTTTGCGTTCAGCGCAAGCCGGTTTTTGAGGATCGGCAGGGAGAGCGCAACGGCAACGACCACGGCAGTCATCAGTTTGAGGTCCGTGGACGGCATACCGGAGAAAATGACAAACGCCACGACGATACGGTACAGCACCGCACCGACAACGATACCGAGCAGGCGCACGGCAAAGTGCTTTGCGCGGGCAAACAGCGTTTCGCCGATGATGATGGATGCCAGACCGATGACGATCGAGCCGACACCCATACCGACATCGGTATAGCTCTGGTACTGGGACAACAACGCGCCGGAGAGGGCGATGAAGCCGTTGGACGCGGCAAGACCGATGATCTTTGTCACGTCGGTATTGATGCCCTGTGCGCGGCACATTTTTTCATTGGTACCGGTCGCACGGATGGCACAGCCGATCTCCGTTCCGAAGAACCAATAAAGCAGTGCGATGACCGCGGCAGCAATGACAAGACCGAGCAGAAGCGACGCATTGGTCTTCCCGATGCCGAGCAGACGGTCAATCGCCGCATAAACGGTCTGATCCTTGTAATTGAGCAGGGACAGGTTGGAGGTTCCCTCTTTTCCCGTTGCCAGATTCATGATATGGATATTGATGGAATAGAGGGAAATCATCGTGAGAATCCCGGCCAAAATCGGCGGAATTTTCAGCTTTGTATGCAGAAGCCCCGTGATGGTTCCCGCAAGACAGCCTGCAATGAACGCAAGCAAAGCGGCAAGAAACGGATTGCATCCGCGCCAGATGAGCATTGCCGCAACGGAGGCACCGGTCGTGATGGTGCCCTCGCACGACAGGTCAGCGAAATCGAGCATTCTGTAGGAAATGTACACCCCAAGCGACAGTATCGCCCAGATGAATCCCTGACAGAGGCCGGATAACAGCATATCAAACATAGAGATTCTTACTTACTTTCCGAGATTGACCGCATGGACGTTTGCAATACCGTTTGCAAGGACGTTGTCGGTCGGGATGTAGATGGCATCAATGCCTGCGTTCTTCAGGGAGACGAAAGCGGCTTCGATATCGTTCATATCGCCGATGCCCTTTTCGACATACTTGTAGCCCTTTGCTTCGCATTCGGCCTTTGCCTGTTCGATCTGATAGATGGAGTTGGTCTCGGCAGACGTGTAAAGAAGACCGATGGTGATGTCGTCACTGCCGAGCAGTTCACCGATGAGGTCGATCTGCTTTGCGACGGGGTTGATGTCGGAAACGCCCGTGACATTGGCACCGGGAGCTTCGAGAGATGCAACGAGACCTGCACCGACAGGGTCTGTAACTGCGTTGAAGATGACCGGGATCTCGGTGGTCGCGGAAGCAGCTGCCTGGGAGGAAGAGGTAGCGATGGCGTAGATCAGGTCAACATTCTTGCTGACAAAGGTCTCTGCGATGGTGATGTTGTTCGCCTGGTCGCCTGCTGCATTTTCGTCAAGGATGGTGACGGTCTTGCCTGCCGCATCCATACGGACAGAAAGCTGGTCAACGAAGCCCTGGTTGGTCTGGTCGAGCGCGACGTGCTGCATCAGCTGCAGGATACCGACGGTGTAGTCACCGCCGTCTGCGACAACGGCACTTTCCACACGGGTAACGGTGGTCGCATCGGTGTCACCGGAGACACGGGACTTGACAGATTCGGGAATGGTGAAGCCGATCTCCCCGGCAACGGTCTCATTGATGACGAGCGCCGGATTGGGGTCAAGGGAGACTGCCATCGTGGACGGATCTGCACCGTCGAGCAGGATGTCTGCCGCCATGTCGCCGGCCTTGACACCGAGGTTGTAGTAGCTGACGCCGTAGGTTGCGACACCCGCGACATCATTCATACCGGTTTCCCCACAAACAATGGGGAACGGGCCTGTGGAGCTGCCGCCGCACGCGGTCAGGACAAGCCCCGAGAGCATCAGCACAGCCGCCAATGCAAGGGAAAGGAATGCTTTGCAATTGTGTTTCATAGGATGTTTCTCCTTTTATTTTCTTCCCGGAAACAAAAACGCTCCGCATCACCCGGACAGGGGCGTACCCCATCACAGGCAATGCAGAGACGAAAATCGATCCGGAATGGATTTCAGTCCGGTGGTTTTCCGTGTTACCACTCTGCTTCACGGTATCCTCACGGCATACCGCCTCATGGGCATGGGCATAGCCCATGTCAGTTCCTCCCTCCGCTCCGGAACGTGTAATTCAGCGTGAGATCCCTCTGCCTCGCAGCAAACGTGCCCACAGGCACCCGGCAGTTCTCTTTGCGGGATACGCTTCACAGCCTACTGTCATTTCTTTCACCGCGGATGGATTATGTATATTATAACACCCCGCGGGCGATTTGTCAAGTATTTTTGAACAATTTATAAATTTTGCATATCTGCAAGCCGCTTCCAATCCGCAGGAAATCCCATCGTACGGAGCAGCTCCTGCTCCCCGACCGATTTGCACAGCGACAGAAAGTGTGCGGTGATCCGGTCAAAACCCTCCGATGCGCGCCGGAAATCCTCCGGTTTCAGAAGGTAGAAAAAGCACACGAACACCGCAAACAGATCGTTTCCGGCATACACCACGCTCCCGTCCAGGCGGCTTTCGTCCCATCCGAACGTCACATACCGGAGCACCGGCATCGGCGGAACCTGCTCGTCACTTTTGCAGGTATACAGAATGTTGTTGTGCGCGCAGGCATTGCGGAAATCAAGCAATACCCCGAGCATCCGCTCAAAGGTTTCGCATCGCAGGTCATCCCTGCACCCCTCCGAAAACGCCGCCGCGGTCTTTTTGCGGACACGGTCATCGGCATAAGAATAAAACTTTACGAGCGTTCCGAGCGACACCGCCTTGAACAATACCCACAGCGGCACATTCCCGTACTCCTGCCGCTGATATGCGACATAGACCGAGCGGTTATGCTCGGCTTCCGACCGCAGTTCCGCCACAAGACGGAAGACGTTCTGCCGCACATCCGGGTCGTCGGAATAATTGTCCGCATCGAGATATGCCTCCTGCTTTGTGCCGTATTGCGCACAGAACGCATACGACAGCGCGGAGCGAAGCCGTATCTCGATGCGCAGGATGTATTTGAAGCAGAGCTGACGCAGGTTTTCGTCCGCTTTGTACAAGGCAAGCAGGTCGTCAAACGTCGTTCCCGCGCGGAACATTCCGCCGCCGTTCTTTTTGAACAGTGCCTTGTAGCCGTTGACAAGCTCATAATAACCGATGTCAGCAAGGACTTCCTTTGCGTGTGCTTCATCGGAGATGTTCAGTCCCTTGTCCCGCAGGTGCGCGATCTGCTCCGCATACGTCAAAAAGCGGTGCGATTTTTCAGCCATGACCGTGTTTACTTGAACAGCGGATACTTCTCGCAGAGCTTTGCGACCTCCGCACGGACGTAATCGCCGTTGGCATCAATGTCCTTTGCGGTCAGTGCCATCAGGTGTGCGACATGGCGCATATCGTCCTCTTTCAGACCACGGGTCGTGACAGCGGGCGTGCCGACACGGATGCCGCTGGTGAGGGACGGCTTCTGCGGGTCATTGGGGATGGCGTTCTTGTTGACGGTGATGTGGACGGTATCAAGACGGGTCTCCATCTCCTTGCCGGTGATGTTCATCGGGCGCAGGTCGATGAGTGCCAGATGGTTGTCGGTACCGCCGGATACAAGGTCGAAGCCCTCCTCTTTGAGTGCCGCGGCAAACGCCTTGGAATTGAGGATGACCTGATGCTGGTATGCTTTGAATTCCGGCTTGAGCGCTTCGCCGAAGCATACCGCCTTTGCGGCGATGATGTGGAGCAGAGGACCGCCCTGAATACCGGGGAAGATCGCCTTGTTGACCGCTTTTGCGATCTCTTCGTTGTTGGTGAGGATGAGACCGCCGCGCGGGCCGCGGAGGGTCTTGTGCGTGGTCGTTGTGACGACATCCGCATACGGGATGGGCGACGGATGCTCTCCTGCGGCAACGAGACCTGCGATGTGTGCAATGTCCACCATCAGGTACGCGCCGACGGAATCCGCGATCTCGCGCAGACGTGCAAAGTCGATGACACGCGGATATGCGGATGCACCCGCAACGATAAGCTTCGGCTTGTGTTCTTCGGCAAGGACTGCAAGGGCATCATAATCAATGTATCCTGCATCATCAAGCCCGTAGGGAACGAAGTTGTAATACTTGCCGGAAAGGTTGACCGGACTGCCGTGGGTCAGGTGTCCGCCGCAGGCAAGGCTCATGCCGAGCACGGTGTCACCGGGCTGGAGCAGTGCGACATACACCGCCGTATTTGCCTGGGAGCCGGAATGCGGCTGAACATTGGCATACTGCGCGCCGAACAGGGTCTTTGCGCGTTCGATGGCGATATTTTCCACAACATCTACCCGTTCACATCCGCCGTAATAACGCTTTCCGGGGTACCCTTCTGCGTACTTGTTGGTAAGGATGGTTCCCGCCGCAAGCAGGACCGCTTCGGAAACGACGTTTTCGCTTGCGATCAGTTCCAGACCGTCGCGCTGACGGTTGTATTCCGCCTCCACAGCCGCACCGATTTCCGGGTCATATGCACGAAGTTCATTGATTTTATCCAGGATCATGACTTTCTTCTCCTTTTCCTTTGTAAAGCGATAAAAAATATATAGTAACAGTATACCATATTCCGCACGGTTTTGCAAGTACCCTCTGCCATCTTTTTATGAAAAATCTGAAAATTTTATAAAACGGCGTTCTGCGTGTTTTCGCAGATTTGTTCGTTCCGCAAAATTCCATATTGTAAAATAGCGCGAAAAACCGCGCATTCCGGCATCATTTCGCCGAAATTTCAAAATTTTTCAAAGAAAATTCAAAAATCCCCTTGACTCTTTTGCACTTGCGGTGTATAATCATTATGGCGGAAAATTGGTGCTTTGGAAATCGGCTTCCGTTGATTTCGATTGCAAACATTTTCCATGACAACGAAACAGGAAAAGGTATGGTGAAACCAACATGATGAAACTCGGTATCATTAACAACCAACCGAACAAGGACTCCCTTGCTTATGTTAAGGGACTCGGTCTTTCCTTCATTGAACTGTGCAACAACAACAATGAGGAAACGCTCTCCTGCCATGAACACATCGGACAGTATATCGCCGATGCAAAGGAAGCGGGACTGTCCTTCGGCTCCATCGGCCGCTGGAATTCCAACATGAACGCGGCAGGCAAGGTCAACGAGGAAGAACTCGCCATCGTCTCGAAAACCCTCGATGATGCGATCCTCGCAGGCGCACCCACATTTGTCTGCGGATGCAACTACGACGATTCCGTCTCCCTTTACAGAAACTACTGCGCGGCAGTCGAGATCTTCGGTCGTCTTCTGGAAAAGGCAAAGGGTACGGGTACCTCCGTCGCCATCTACAACTGCGACTGGAACAACTTTGTCAACAACATGGAAGCATGGAAGATCGTCCTTGGAGAACTGCCGGATCTGAAAATCAAGTTTGACGCATCCCATTCCTATCATGCCGGACGCGACTATATGCGTGAAATCGCCGACTGGGGCGACCGCTTCGCACACGTTCACGTCAAGGGTGCCGTCGTCACCGGCGGACGCTATGTCGACGATCCGCCTGCCGGCATGGATGACCTGAAATGGCCGTCCATCTTCGCCGCTCTTTATGCACGCGGCTATGACGGATGTCTTTCCATCGAACCGCACTCCGCGGCGTGGATGTTCCACACCGAGCGCGGCAAGGCCGGTGTCAAGTATACCGTCGATTATATTTCCAAATTCATTCTCTGAGTATAAAAAAACCTGTGTACCGATCTCCGGATACCACGGATTTTTATATAAAAATATTTATAAGGAAGTGAAAGTATGAATCTCCTGTCCGCATTTCTGTCAGCGGAAGCTGTGGATACCGCCGCTGTCACAGAGGCAGTCACGGAAGCGATTACAACAGCCGCTCCCGTTGTCGAGAAAGCTCCCGTCAACAACGTTTTTGTCGTTGCAATGGGTATGGGTGTCGTCTTCATCGGTCTGATCTGCATCATTCTGCTCATCAAGCTGATGGCAATCGTCACCGCAGGCTTTGCAAAGAACGAGACCGCCCCTGCCGCAGCTGCTCCGGCTCCCACACCCGCTCCTGCCGCTGCACCCGCTCCCTCCTCCGCAGTCATCGAAAACCGCGCTGAAATCGTTGCAGCCGTCTGTGCTGCAGCCGCCGAGGAACTCGGAACCGATGTTTCCGCACTCCGCGTCGTTTCTTTCAAGAAAATCTCTTAAAAGAAAAACCACAAAAACAATCTTATTTGAAAAGAGAGGATTATCCGCAATGAAAGCATACAAGGTAACCGTCAACGGTAATGTTTACGAAATCACCCTCGAAGTCATCGACAAAGCTGACATCAAGGCAGCTCCGGCTCCTGCTGCAGCTCCCGCACCCGCAGCTGCTCCTGCCGCTCCCGCTACTGCCGGCGCAACCACCATCAACGCGCCGATGCCCGGCAACATTCTCAAGGTCAATGTTGCAAACGGTCAGGCAGTCAAGAAGGGTGATGTCCTCATGATTCTCGAAGCCATGAAGATGGAAAACGAAATCATGTGTCCCTGCGACGGCGTCATCGCTTCCGTCAATGTCACCTCCGGCGCTACGGTCGAATCCGGTGCCGTTCTCTGCTCCATCAATTAATATTTTTCATGGAGGAAATTTTCCATGGACGCTTTATTGAATTTTGTTGAACAGATGGGTTTCTACCAGCTCTTTGCCAACTTCGGCCAGAACTGGGGTTACCTCGTCATGATTCTCGTCTCCTTTGTTCTGATGTACCTTGCGATTGTCAAGCAGTTTGAGCCGCTGCTCCTGCTCGGTATCGCATTCGGTATGCTGCTCACCAACCTGCCGGGTGCCGAAATGTACCATCCGGAAATGTGGAACAACTTTATGGATGTCAATTCCGCGGACTACCACAGCTACGGCAAGATTCTTGCCGAGGGCGGTCTGCTTGACATCCTGTATATCGGCGTCAAGACCTGTCTCTATCCGTGTCTGATCTTCATCGGCATCGGTACGATGACCGACTTTGCGCCTCTGATTGCCAACCCGAAGTCCCTTCTGCTCGGTGCCGCCGCGCAGGTCGGTATCTTCGTCACGTTCATCGGCTGTGTCCTGCTCGGCTTCCCGCAGGAAGCTGCCGCTTCCATCGGTATCATCGGCGGTGCAGACGGCCCGACTGCCATCTTCACCACTTCCAAGCTGTATCCGGAGCTGCTCGGCCCGATCGCGGTCGCGGCGTACTCCTATATGGCACTCGTTCCGGTCATCCAGCCCCCGATCATGAAGCTCCTCACCACCAAGGAAGAGCGTATGATCAAGATGACCACCCTGCGCCCCGTCTCCAAGACCGAGAAGATCGTCTTCCCGATCGTCTGCACGGTATTCGTTTCTCTGCTCGTTCCCTCCGCGGCGCCCCTCATCGGCTGTCTGATGCTCGGCAACCTGTGGAAGGAATGCGGTGTCTGTGAACGTCTCTGCAAGACCGCAGGCAACGAACTGATGAACATCGTCACCATCTTCCTCGGCATCTCCGTCGGTGCAACGACCACCGCATCCAACTTCCTGACCCTCGACACCATCAAGATCCTGCTCATGGGCGTTGTCGCATTCGGTCTCGGCACTGCAGGCGGCGTTCTGCTTGCAAAGCTGATGAACCTGTTCACCCCGAACAACAAGATCAACCCGCTTATCGGTTCCGCAGGCGTTTCTGCCGTTCCGATGGCGGCACGTGTCTCCCAGAAGGTCGGTCAGGCAGAAGACCCCTCCAACTTCCTGCTCATGCACGCAATGGGTCCGAACGTCGCAGGCGTTATCGGTTCCGCGATCGCGGCAGGTGTTCTTATCGCACTATTTGGCTGATGAAATCAGCCAAATCAAACGAGATTTTCCGCCTTGCGGCGAAAAACTCGGCACTATTTGGTTAAAAAGCGGAGCCTTTAACCAAAACAAAGGAGATTTTACCCATTCCGGGCAAAACTCCGCACTATTTGGCTGATGAAATCAGCCAAATCAAACGAGATTTTCCGCCTTACGGCGAAAAACTCGGCACTATTTGGTTAAAAAGCGGAGCTTTTAACCAAAACAAAGGAGATTTTACCCATTCCGGGCAAAACTCCGCACTATTTGGCTGATGAAATCAGCCAAAACAAAAGAGATTTCCCGCTTGTCGGCGGAAAACTCTCACACGTTCCGGATGTTTTATGAAAACAAAACGGAACAACGGTTTTACCGTTTGGTAAATTCCGTCACTTTCCAAGAAAGGATATATTAGATAAATGGCAAACAAGCTTTTTATTACCGATACCATCCTCCGCGATGCGCATCAGTCCCAGGCGGCAACGCGCATGAAGCTTGAGGATATGCTCCCGGCACTGCACGACCTGGACCAGATGGGCTACTGGTCGCTGGAATGCTGGGGCGGTGCGACATTTGACTCCTGTATGCGCTTCCTGTCGGAAGACCCGTGGGAGAGACTGCGCATCTTAAAGCAAAATATGCCGAACACCCCCCTGCAGATGCTTCTGCGCGGTCAGAACCTGCTCGGCTACAAGCATTACGCAGACGACGTGGTTGACGCATTCGTCAAGGCATCCGTCAAGAACGGTATCCATGTCATCCGTATTTTCGACGCGCTCAATGACATCCGCAACATGAAGGCCGCCATGACCGCTGCAAAGAAGTACGGCGCACACGTCGAAGCCGCGATCTCCTACACCGTCTCCCCGGTTCACAACGAAGAATACTTCGTGGAACTTGCCGGCAGACTGGAAGAAGAGGGTGCGGACACCATCTGTATCAAGGACATGGCAAACCTGCTCCTGCCCTATGACGCATACTCTCTCGTCAAGGCGATGAAAGAGAAGATCCGCGTTCCGATCCATCTGCACACCCACAACACCACCGGTACCGGCGACATGACATATCTCATGGCCGTACAGGCAGGCGTTGACATCATCGACACCGCACTTTCCCCGCTTGCAAACGGTACCTCCCAGCCCTCCACCGAGGCGATGGTCGCGACCCTCAAGGGTACCGACCGCGACACCGGCCTTGATCTGGAAAAGCTTTCCGGCGTTGCAAAGCACTTCCGCAAGGTTGCTGACAAGATGAAGGCAGAGGGTACGCTTGACCCCAAAGTCCTCAATGTTGACCCGAACACCCTGCTTTATCAGGTTCCCGGCGGTATGCTTTCCAACCTCATCAGCCAGCTGAAGCAGGCAAAGGCAGAGGATAAGCTGTATGACGTTCTCGCAGAAGTCCCGCGTGTCCGCGAAGACTTCGGTTATCCGCCGCTTGTTACCCCGACCTCCCAGATCGTCGGTTCTCAGGCCGTTCTGAACGTCCTCTCCGGTGAGCGCTACAAGATGGTCACCAAGGAATCCAAGGGTCTGCTCCGCGGCGAATACGGTCAGGTGACCGGCGTTGTCAATGAGGAAGTCCGCAAGAAGGCACTGGGCGACGCTGAGATCATCACCTGCCGTCCCGCTGACCTGCTCGAACCCGAAATGGACAAATACCGCGAAGAAACCAAGGCATTTGCAAAGAGCGAAGAGGATGTTCTCAGCTACGCGCTTTTCCCGCAGGTTGCCGGCAAGTTCATCGCAGAACGCGACAATCCCAAGCCCAAGATCGACCCGAATGCTCCCCGTGAGCTGTTCATCGAAGACTTCGGCAACTGATGTCTTTCCGTTAAGAAAAACAGCATAACGAAACCGCCCAGCGTAAAACCGGGCGGTTTTTCTATTGATCGTGCCATCAGCCAAGTAACATTTTCAGCCGCTTCGCCGCCTCTGCAGTATCCTCGGGAGAACCGAACGTGGAGAACCGGAAATAGCCCTCTCCGCAGGCGCCGAATCCCTCGCCGGGCGTGCCGACGACCTGGATTTGATTGAGAAGCTTGTCAAAAAACTCCCAGCTTCCCATATTATCGGGGCACTTCATCCAGAGATACGGCGCATTTTTTCCACCGAAATAGGTGATGTTGACCGCATCCAGTGCTTCCATCAGCACCTTTGCATTCTGCTTGTAGACGGCAATGGCTTCGCGGATCTCTTTTTGTCCGCGTTCGGTGAATACTGCCGCCGCCCCCCGTTGGATGATGTAGGAGACACCATTGGTCTTGGTCGTGCGGTTTCTGACCCACATCCGATTGAAATTCATGCCGCCGCGCTCCAGGGCGTTCGGGATGACCGTATAACCGCACCGCGTTCCCGTAAAGCCTGCGGTCTTGGAAAGCGAGCAGATCTCAATGGCACAGGTATCGGCTCCGTCCAGCTCATAAATCGAATGCGGAATGCCGTCTTCCTCAATAAATGCTTCATACGCCGCATCAAAAATGATGACCGCATCCGTTTCGTTTGCGTAATCGATCCATTGTTTGAGCGCCGCGGCGGAAAAGACCGCGCCCGTCGGATTGTTCGGTGAACAGATATAGATGATGTCCGCCGCACCGTATTTTTCTGTGGGAATCTCGTGCGGCATCGGAAGAAAGCCGTTTTCCTCTCCCGCCGCAAGCCGGATGACGGTATTCCCGGCGATGATGTTCGCATCCACATACGCGGGGTATGCCGGCTCCATGATCATCACGGTTTTGTCCCTGCCGAAAATGTCCAGAATGTCGCCAAGTTCATCGGATGCGCCGCTGGATACAAAGACCTCATCCGGGGACAGTGTGACCCCATGCGTCTTGTAATACGCCGCGATCGCTTCCCGCAGAAAATCCGCACCGACCTCCGGCATATAACCATGGAAGGTCGATTTCTGCGCCTGGTCATCCACCGCGCGGTGTAGTTCTTCGATCACCGCCCCGCACAGCGGCAGGGAGACGTCGCCGATGCCCATGCGGTAAAGATGCGCACCGGGATTTGCATCCAGATACGCCCGCGTTTTCTTTGCAATGCCCGCAAAGAGATAGGAATCCTTGAGATTTCGGTAATTGGTATTCGGTGTCATGTGTTTTCTCCTTTTGTCTCACTCAATTTCCGCTCAAACCGGTCTTTCCGCGTATCGGCGGGAATCCGGGTCGGGTATTTGCCGTCGAAGCAGGCACAGCAGCATCCGTTTCCGCCCGACAGCACCGACAATGCCGATACCGGAAGATATGCAAGAGAATCCGCGCCGATGATTGCCCGGATTTCGTCAACCGTATGATGGGTCGCGATCAGATGCTCTTCCGAGTCGATGTCGGTGCCGTAATAGCAGGGATGCAGAAACGGCGGTGCGGAAATACGCATATGGATTTCCTTTGCACCCGCTTCCCGGAGCATGGCGATCAGGCGGCGGCAGGTCGTTCCGCGGACAAGGGAATCGTCGATGAGCACAATGCGGCGGCCCCGGATTTCACTTGCGACGGGACTCAGCTTCATCTTGACAAGGTCGAGCCGGTTGTCCTGTCCCGGCGAGATGAACGTGCGACCGATGTATTTGTTTTTGACAAGTCCGATGCCGAACGGAATGCCGGATGTTTCCGCGTACCCGAGCGCCGCATCCAGACCGGAATCGGGAACCCCGATCACAACGTCCGCCTCGGCAAGCGCATCCTTGGCAAGCAGTTTTCCGGCAAGCCTGCGCGCACTGTGAACAGAGATCCCGTCAATGCACGAATCCGGTCGTGCAAAATAAATATATTCAAAGGCACACAGCCTGCGTTCCGCTTTTCCGCAATGGTCGCGGATGCAAAACGGCATCGGTTGGTCTGCTTCCGCATCGAACACGACGATCTCCCCCGGCAGGACATCCCGCACAAATTCCGCACCGACCGCGTGCAGGGCACACGATTCCGATGCGCAGAACCAGGTCGTCCCCCCGTCCTCTCCGGTCTTCTTCCCGATGCACAGCGGCCGGAATCCCATCGGGTCGCGCACGGCAATCATCTTTTTTGCGGACATCAACACAAGAGAATACGCACCCTCAAACCGTTCCATCGCAAGACTGACCGCTATCTCAATGCTCGGTGCGGTCAGGCGCTTCTGCGTGATGAGATATGCAATGGTCTCCGTGTCGCTGGTCGAGTGGAAAATGGCACCCGACAGTTCCAGTTCCTCGCGCAGGGCAAACGCATTGCTTAAATTGCCGTTGTGCGCAACCGCAAGCTTGCCCCGCAGATGATTGACCTCGATCGGCTGGCAGTTGGCGCGGTTGGTCGCGCCCGTTGTGCCGTAGCGCACATGACCCAGTGCCATCCGTCCCCGCGGCATTTGTGTGAGTACCGTGTGGGTGAACACCTCGCCGACCAGTCCCAGTTCCTTGTGCGAAACGAACACGCCGTCGTCATTGACGACGATTCCGCAGCTTTCCTGTCCGCGGTGCTGAAGCGCATACAGACCGTAGTAAACGATCTCCGCGGTGTTTTCCGAGGTCATATGGTTCGCCGGCGTATCTGCCACAGCAGGTGTGATGACCCCGAACACCCCGCATTCTTCGTGCGGCTTTTCCATCTCTTCCCAGCAGATCATCGCATTGCCGCCTTTATAAATCCGACAAACAACGGATGCGGACGGTTCGGACGGCTCTTGAATTCGGGATGGTACTGCACGCCGACATAGAACGGCCGGTCGGAAAGCTCCACCGTTTCGACAAGACGTCCGTCGGGGGACAGTCCCGACAATGTCAATCCTGCCGCGCCAAGAATTTCCCTGTAATCGTTGTTGAATTCATACCTGTGACGGTGCCGCTCGGTGATCTCCGTCGTTTCATAACAGCGCGCCATCGTCGTTCCGCTTTTGATGACACAGGGATAACTTCCGAGCCGCAGAGTCCCGCCTTTGTCGATGCTGTCACTCTGACCGGGCATGAAGTCGATGACCTTGTTTGCACATTCCGGCGCAAATTCTCCGGAATTGGCATCCGCGATTCCCGCCGCATGGCGTGCAAATTCCATCACGGCGATCTGCATTCCAAGACAGATGCCAAAATAAGGGAGCGCCTTTTCCCGTGCATACCGCGCAGCGGAAATCATCCCCTCGATGCCGCGCCCGCCAAAGCCCCCGGGAATGAGGATCCCGTCAAGTGCGCCGAGCAGCTCCTCCGCATTGTCGTCCGTCACTGCTTCCGCATCAATCCATTCGATTTCCACATGGCATCCGAGCGCGTATCCCGCATGGCGCAGTGCTTCCGCGACCGACAGATACGCATCGTGGAGCTTGACATATTTGCCGACCAGACCGATATGCACCGTTTTGCAGCGGTTGTGGATGCGCTCTGCCATCTGTGTCCATTCCGTCAGGTCCGGCGGATTCGGTGCAAGCCCCAGTTCCCGGCAGACCACAGCGGAAAATCCGGACTTTTCGAGCATCAGCGGTGCTTCATATAGATTCGGCAGAGTCAGGTTCTCGATCACGCAGTCCTGTCTGACATTGCAGAACAGCGCAATTTTCTGAAAAATGGATTCTTCCAGCGGTTCATCGCACCGCAGGACGATGATGTTCGGATTGATGCCCATGCCCTGCAATTCCTTGACGGAATGCTGGGTCGGCTTGGATTTGAGTTCATCCGAACCGCGCAGAAACGGCACCAGCGTCACATGGATGAAGAGACTGTTCTCTCTCCCGACCTCCAGGGAGATCTGCCGCACCGCTTCCAGAAACGGCTGGGATTCAATATCGCCGATGGTGCCGCCAATCTCCGTGATAACAACATCCGCATCGGTCTTTTTGCCGACGGAATATACAAAATCCTTGATCTCGTTCGTAATGTGCGGAATGACCTGCACCGTCGAGCCGAGATATTCCCCGCGGCGCTCCTTGTTCAGCACGTTCCAGTAAACCTTGCCAGTCGTCAGATTGGAATACTTGTTCAAATCCTCGTCGATGAACCGTTCGTAATGACCGAGATCAAGGTCGGTCTCCGCGCCGTCCTCCGTGACGAACACTTCCCCGTGCTGATACGGGCTCATCGTGCCGGGATCGACATTGATATACGGGTCAAGTTTCTGTGCGGCAATCTTGTATCCGCGTGCTTTGAGCAGTCTTCCGAGCGATGCCGCCGTGATCCCCTTTCCGAGTCCCGAAACCACACCGCCGGTCACAAAGATATATTTTGTCATATTCCAATCCCTCTTTATTCAAATTCTACCGTTGCCGGCGGCTTGCTTGTAATGTCATACAGCACACGGTTGACGTGCGGAACTTCATTGACGATCCGTGTGGAAATGCGGTCAAGCACCTCATACGGGATCCGTGTCCATTCCGCGGTCATGAAGTCATCCGTTGTGACACTGCGCAATGCAATCGCCCGGTCGTAGGTTCTGCCGTCACCCATGACACCGACCGATCTCAGATTGGTCAGTACGGCGAAATACTGATTCATGGTATGCGCAAGTCCTGCCGATGCAATTTCTTCGCGCATGATGGCATCCGCTTCCCGCAGAACGGAAAGCTTTTCCTCCGTCACCTCGCCGATGATACGGATGGCAAGACCGGGACCGGGGAACGGCTGACGCATGACAAGCGCTTCCGGAAGACCGAGCTCCCGTCCGAGCCCGCGCACCTCGTCCTTGAACAAAAGGCGAAGCGGCTCAATGATTTCCCGGAAATCCACAACGGACGGAAGACCGCCGACATTGTGATGGCTCTTGATGGTCGCCGCTTTGTCTTTACCGGATTCGATGACGTCGGGGTAAATGGTTCCCTGCGCAAGATAGGCAACGTGCCCAATCTTCTTTGCTTCGGCTTCAAACACGCGGATGAATTCTTCCCCGATGATCTTTCGCTTGGTTTCCGGGTCTTCCACCCCGGCGAGCTTTGCAAGAAAGTGCGCACCCGCATTGACACGGATGAAATTTTTACATCGGTGTGAGAAGACTTCCTCGACCTCATCTCCCTCGTTTTTACGCATCAGACCGTGATCAACAAACACGCACGTCAGCTGTTCCCCGACCGCTTCAGCAAGCAGTGCCGCGCAGACAGAGGAATCCACGCCGCCGGACAGCGCAAGCAAGACCTTTTCGCCACCGATTTTTTCTTTGAGTTCTGCAATGGCGTGTTCACGGTAGCCTTGCATCGTCCATGTTCCGTGCGCACCGCAGATGCGGAAAAGGAAATTCCGCAGTATCTGCTGACCGTATTCCGTGTGACTGACCTCCGGATGGAACTGTACCCCGTAAAATCCGTGTTTTTCGTCGCTGATGGCGACATTCGGGCAGTGGTCGGACGTGGCGCACCGTACAAATCCGTCGGGTATCCGCGCCATGAAGTCCCCGTGGCTCATCCATGTCACGGATTGTCCGGGCAGACCCGCAAACAGGGGATTTTCCGTATCAAAATATGTCAGTGTTTTTCCGTATTCGCGAGAATATGGTTCGCGAGAATATGATTCGCGGGAGGAAACACCATCCTCCGTTTCGTCCCCCGCAGTCGTAAGACCTCCAGCGGTCACAAGACCTCCAGCGGTCACAAGACCGCCAAGATGATGCGCCAGAAGCTGGCATCCGTAGCAGATACCGAGCACCGGGATCCCAAGCGTGAACAACGTGGTGTCCGGATGGCAGGAACCTTCCGCGTACACAGAATCCGGCCCGCCCGTGAAAATAATGCCGATAGGTGCAAAAACCCGAATCTCGTCGGCAGACATGGTATAGGGATGCACCTCGCAGTAGACTCCGCATTCCCGCACCCGTCTTGCAATCAGCTGGTCATACTGCCCGCCGAAGTTCAGAATGAGTATTTTTTCGTTTTGTATTTCCGTCATATGTGCCCCCGAATTTCTCCTGTTCCGTTCCGTCAAAGCAGTCCGATGCGTTTTGCGGCTTCGGTGTATGCCGCTTCCACCCCGCCCATATCGCGGCGGAAACGATCCTTGTCAAGCTTTTCGCCGGTTTCGGAATCCCACAGACGGCAGGTGTCGGGTGAGATTTCATCGGCAAGCACGACCGTGCTGTCAGAAAGGCGGCCGAATTCCAGCTTGAAATCGACAAGTGTGACGCCTTTTTCCCGCCACCAGGTTTTCAGATGTTCATTCACAGCAAAGGAATACGCGGTGATCTGTTCGATCTCCTCCTCCGTTGCCAGTTTCAGCGCCTTTGCATGATACGCATTGAGCAGCGGGTCGCCGAGCGCGTCGTTTTTATAGGAAAATTCAATGGTCGGTGTGTCAAAGACAACGCCTTCCTCCACACCATACCGCTTGGAAAACGACCCCGCCGCAATGTTGCGCACGATGACTTCCAGAGGTACGATGGAGACCTTTTTCACAAGCGTTTCGCGCTCCGACAGTTCTTTGACAAAGTGGGTCGGAATGCCGTTCTTCTCCAGCTTTTCCATGAAGAAATTGGACATCCGGTTGTTGATGACACCCTTTCCGGCAATCGTCCCGCGTTTGAGACCGTTCAGCGCAGTCGCATCGTCCTTGTAGGAAACGATGAGCAGACCGGAGTCATCGGTTGCGTAGACTTTTTTTGCTTTTCCTTCGTATAATTGTTCCCGTTTTTCCATTTCTGTATCCTTCTTTGTTCCTGATTTTTTATTAGATTTGTTCGATAACCTCATTCTGACCGAGAAAATACCCATAAATAACCCCGATTTCAATGGATGGTGACAGGTTATCGAACATATCTATTTTCCGCTTGCGCCGTAGTTGGACAGCACACGCGCGGAGGGGTCGTTGACCTGGCATCCCTCCTAGTCGCGGTTCGGCATCCAGAAGTCCGCGACCATTTCGCTCTGACCGGGGTAATATTTTTCAAAAATTTCCCGGTACAACAGAGACTCCTTTGTGAACGGCTTTGCATGGGGATAGGCTTCGCACTTTTTGCGGAATTCTTCATCCGTATAGACCGTTTCCGCGTATTCTTTCAGATCATCGACCATCGAATGCCCGACCGCGTCGGAAAATGCCGCTTTTTCCCGCCAGAGAATTTCATCCGGCAGATAACCGCGTCCCTCAAACGCCCGACGGAGCAGGTATTTGCCTTTTCCGTAGACGTTCATCTTCTTTTGAGGGTCAACAGACATGACATATTCCACAAAGGAAAGATCACCGAACGGCACCCGCGCTTCCAGGGAGTTGACGGAAATACATCGGTCCGCGCGGAGAACGTCGTACATATGCAGCTCCCGCACGCGCTTTTCGGCTTCCCGCTGAAACGCTTTTGCATCCGGTGCGAAATCGGTGTATTTGTATCCGAACAGCTCATCGGAGATTTCCCCGGTCAGAAGCACGCGGATGTCGGTCGTTTCGTGGATCGCACGGCAGACAAGATACATTCCCATGCTTGCGCGTATGGTCGTGATGTCATAAGTCCCCAGCAGATAAATCACATCTTCGAGCGCGCCCAGCACGTCGTCCTTTGTCATGATAACCTCCGTATGGTCGGAGCCGATGTAGTCCGCCGCCTGGCGCGCATATTTCAGGTCGATAGCATCTTCACGCATACCGATAGCAAAGGTGCGGATCGGTGTTTCGCTCTTTTTCGCGGCGATCGCACAGACAAGAGAGGAATCAAGCCCGCCCGACAACAGAAATCCGACCTTGGCATCGGCGACAAGCCGTTTTTCGACACCGTCGATTAGCTTTTCGCGGATATTCCGGCACACCGTGTCAATGTCGTCATAACAAACACTTGTGACAGCGGTCATATCGCGGTAGCGTACAAACTGTCCGTCCTTGTAATAGTGACCGGGCGGGAACGGCAGGATACGTCCGACAAGTCCCACCAGGTTTTTCGGCTCGCTTGCAAAAACGGTTCCGCCGTCCGGCGTGGTTCCGTAATACAGCGGACGAATCCCGATGGGGTCACGCGCGGCAACAAACGATTCGGTTTTGGCATCATACAGAATGAGCGCAAATTCCGCATCGAGCATCCGGAACATTTCACAGCCGTATTCCCGGTACAAGGGAAGCAGAATTTCGCAGTCTGAGTCGCTTGCAAATGAATATCCTTTCCGTTTCAGTTCCTCCCGCAGTGCTTCAAAGTCGTAGATTTCCCCGTTGCAGACAACGCTCCCCACACCATCAAGCGAAAAGGGCTGCATACCCGCGGGATGCAGTCCCATGATTGCCAGCCGGTGAAAGCCGAGGAGACCGTGTCCCGTGTCGAGAATGCGGGTATCGTCGGGGCCTCTGGATTTTGTTCTGTCAAAACCTGCCTTGAATTCTTTCAATGTCAGACTGTTGCATAATGCTTTTGCAGTGGTATATCCCATAATCGAGCACATCGTCATGGCTCCTTTCTTATCTTGATATCAGCGTTCTGCCGCCCGGTGCGGGGGCAATTCAAGACCGGTTCTGCCGGAAGACGTCATATCGGAAAGCGCATTTCCGGAGAAACAATATTCCGGGGAAACTATATAATGAAAAGAAATATCAGGAACTGTGGTATTCGCACTTGCTTTGGGGCAAATGCGATGGTTATTATTATGAAGAAAGAAGGATGAAAAACTACATAAAGGGTACTGTTGCCCGTTTTCCGAAAAACCGGAATCTTTCCTTTATAACCGTTCCCTGCCGACAGAACCGGCCTTGAATCACCCCCGCACAAAGCGGAGGGCTCCTTTCACCAACACCATACTTATGCGTTGATAAAAGAATGAAATAGATTATAATGAATGTTTTTTATCTGACCCCGAACAGCAGATCGCCGTAGGTCGGATACGGCCAGTATTCCTCTGCCACCAGGTTTTCCGCTTCGTCAGCCGGTGCGCGGAGTGCCGCCATCGTCGGAAGAAGTGTGTCGCGTACCGCTTCTGCCTGCGCGATGACATCGTTCTGTGCGCGGACGGAGACCACGGCTTCTTCCAGTGCGGCGGTCTTGTCGGCGATGGTGTCGGCAAGGAGGGAGAGCTTTGTGACAAGCTTCGTTTCATATCCGCAGACAATGTCCGGGTTGAGCGACTTCTTCGCATCCGCTGCAGAAGCAAGGGATGCGGCATATTCCGTCACGGCGGGCAAAATCTGCTTCTTTGCCATATCCGTCATCGTATTTGCTTCGATGATGACGGTCTTTGCGTAGTTTTCAAGCGTGATGTCCAGACGGGACTTCATCTCGGTTTCGGTGAAGACCTTGTGGGAGGTCAGCATCCGAACATTCTTTTCATCCATCAGATGCGGCAGACAGTCGGCGGTTGTGCGGTAGTTGAGTAAACCGCGGACTTCCGTTGCTTCCTTTACCCACGCATCATCGTAACCGTTGCCGTTGAACAGGATGTTCTTATGTTCATGAATGGTTTCCTTGATGAGGGTATGCAGTGCGGCATTAAAATCATCAGCACCCTCAAGGATGTCAGCAAACTGCCGCAGGGATTCCGCGACTGCCGCATTGAGCATGATGTTCGCGCAGGAGATGGAGTTGGAGGAACCGAGACTGCGGAACTCGAACTTGTTGCCGGTGAACGCGAACGGAGAGGTTCTGTTTCTGTCCGTGGTATCGCGGCTGAACTTCGGCAGGACATCCACGCCGAGCTTCATGACGGTCTTTTCCACTGCATCATACGGTCGGTCGTTTTCAATGGCATCCAGAATCGCTGTCAGCTCTTCCCCAAGGAAGATGGAAATGATGGCAGGCGGTGCTTCGTTTGCGCCGAGTCTGTGGTCGTTTCCGGCCGTTGCGACGGAGATGCGGAGCAGATCCTGATAATCGTCCACCGCCTTGATGACAGCGACCAGGAACAGAAGGAACTGCGCGTTTTCATGCGGGGTGTCGCCGGGAGACAGGAGGTTTGCGCCGGCATCGGTCGCCATCGACCAGTTGTTGTGCTTGCCGGAGCCGTTGACTCCCGCAAAGGGTTTTTCATGGAGCAGACAGACCAGCCCGTGCTTTAAGGCGACCTTCTGCATGATCTCCATCGTCAGCTGGTTGTGGTCGGTCGCAATGTTCGTTGTAGAAAAGATGGGTGCCAGCTCATGCTGTGCGGGAGCGACTTCATTGTGTTCGGTCTTGGCAAGAATGCCCAGCTTCCAGAGCTCTTCGTTCAGCTCTTCCATATACGCGGCAACGCGGGGCTTGATGACACCGAAGTAATGGTCATCCATTTCCTGGCCCGTGGGGGGCGTTGCACCGAACAGCGTGCGGCCGGTGAAGCGGAGGTCGCGGCGCGCTTCATACATTTCGCGATCCACAAGGAAGTATTCCTGCTCCGGACCTACCGAGGTGCGCACGCACTTGACATCGGTATTGCCGAACAGACGAAGGATGCGGAGTGCCTGCTTGTTGAGTGCTTCCATGGAACGGAGGAGGGGAGTCTTCTTGTCAAGTGCTTCTCCGCCGTAGGCACAGAACGCGGTGGGAATGCAGAGGGTCTTGCCCTTGATGAATGCGTAGGAGGTCGGATCCCATGCGGTATAGCCTCTTGCCTCAAATGTCGCACGCAGACCGCCCGACGGGAACGAGGAAGCATCCGGCTCGCCCTTGATGAGCTCCTTGCCGGAAAATTCCATGATCACGCCGCCGTCCGGGGAGGGGGAGATGAAGCTGTCGTGCTTCTCGGCGGTGACACCGGTGAGCGGCTGGAACCAGTGCGTATAATGCGTCGCACCGTTTGCGACCGCCCACTCCTTCATGGCATCGGCAACGGCATTCGCCACGGTGATGTCCAGTTCTGCCCCTTCGTCGATGGTCTTCTTAAGAGAATTGTAGACCTTCGCGGACAGATTCGCCTTCATCACTCTGTCGTCAAACACGAGACTTCCAAAATACGCAGATACGGTTTCCATAATCGTTACTCCTTTTATGAGAAAAAATAAAGACAAAGGCACCTCGGGGAACGCTGTGTTCCTCAAAGACACCTTTGCCTTTGTACGCGAACTATTATACACCCAAAAATCAGTTTTGTCAAGGGGTTTTTCAAAATTTTGCCGAAATTTCATAAATTTATCTTATCCCACTTGACAAACCCATCAATTTGTGTTATACTATTAACGCAATGAGCAAAGACGTTCATCTATTTTCCTGCTGATGCCGGAGAACTTGTTTTCCGCTGATGCCGGAAAATCGAACCTCTTTGCTCTTTTTCTTTTTTTACGGGAATGAGGTAATATCTTATGATGCACACAAAACGGGAGGGTGAGATCCGGATACCCTCCGGATGCGCGATCGCGGCGGTCATATCAAGAAAAGGAAAGGGCATGACCGGCGAACGGATCATAGAAAGTATGAAGCCGATGCACGACCGTTCCAACGGCCTTGGCGGCGGCTTTGCCGGGTACGGTATTTATCCGGACTATAAAGAACAGTACGCACTGCATCTGTTTTTTGATGATACGTCTGCAAAGGCGGACTGCGAGAGGTTCCTGCGCGAAAGCTTTGAAGTTGTCCGTGCGGAACCCATTCCGACACGGAAGATACCGCAGATCACCGATGAACCGCTCATCTGGCGGTATTTCGTTTCCCCGCTGAAGTCGATGCTCGCCTCCTTACAGCTTGATGAAAAGGAATATGTCGTGCGCACCGTCATGAAGATCAACACAGAAATGAAAGGCGCTTATGTTTTTTCCTCCGGCAAGAACATGGGCACATTCAAGGCGGTCGGTTACCCGGAGGACGTTGGAAGATTCTACCGGCTTGAAGAATATGAAGCGTACTCCTGGACGGCGCACGGCCGGTATCCGACCAACACCCCCGGCTGGTGGGGCGGCGCGCATCCGTTTGCACTGCTGGATTATTCCATCGTTCATAATGGCGAAATTTCCTCGTATGATGCAAACCGCCGCTTCATTGAAATGTTCGGGTATCAATGCACCCTCCAAACCGACACGGAGGTCATCACCTACATCGCGGATTATCTGCTCCGCCGCCAAGGTTTGACGCTCAATGAAATGGCAAACGTCATTGCCGCGCCGTTCTGGAGCACCATCAAAGAAAAGCCGGCGGAAGAGCAGCAGAATCTGACCTATCTGCGCAGTGTCTTTTCCAGCCTGCTCATCACGGGACCGTTTTCCATCGTTCTCGGCTTTGACGGCGGTCTGATGGCACTGAACGACCGGCTGAAGCTCCGCTCGATGGTCGTCGGCGAAAAGGACGACCGTGTATGCGTTGCAAGTGAAGAGGCCGCCATCCGCGCAATGGAACCGGATGCGCATCACATCTGGTCTCCCGCCGGCGGGGAGCCGGTCATTGTCCGTGTGGAGACAGAAAAGGAGAAGGGAAAGAATTGAGGAGTGCGAACATGGGAATCGAATTTATGTATCCGGAATATGAAATTGTAAGAAACCCCGCACGGTGTACAAACTGCCGTGTCTGTGAGCGGCAATGTGCCAACGGTGTCCACAGCTTTGACAAGAACACAAAGATCATGCTTGCCGATGATGCAAAATGTGTAAACTGCCAGCGATGTGTGTCGTTTTGCCCGACCCGTGCGCTGAAGATCGTAAAATCCGACAACCACCTGCGCGAGAACGGCAACTGGTCGGAGGACACCATCCGGGAAATTTATAAGCAGGCGGGCTCCGGCGGCGTTCTTCTGTCGTCAATGGGCAATCCCTCCCATCTGCCCGTTTACTGGGATCGCATTCTCATTAATGCTTCCCAGGTGACCAATCCCCCCATCGATCCTCTGCGGGAACCGATGGAAACGCGCGTGTTCCTCGGCAAGAAGCCGTCAAAGATCGAACGCGATGAGCGTGGTCGTATCATTGACAACCTTACCCCGCAGTTGTCGCTTTCCATGCCGGTCATGTTCTCCGCGATGAGCTACGGCTCCATTTCCTACAACGCACACAAGAGTCTCGCCATGGCGGCACAGAAGCTTGGCATCTGCTACAACACCGGTGAGGGCGGTCTGCATGAAGATTTCTACGTTTACGGGGAAAACACCGTCGTTCAGGTCGCATCCGGCAGATTCGGTGTTCATGAAGCTTACCTCGGTGCGGGCGCCGCCATTGAGATCAAGATGGGTCAGGGTGCAAAGCCCGGCATCGGCGGACATCTCCCCGGCGCAAAGATCATCGGCGACGTTTCCCGTACCCGCATGATCCCGGAGGGGACTGATGCGATCTCCCCTGCACCGCATCACGATATTTATTCCATTGAAGACCTGCGGCAGCTTGTCTATTCGTTAAAGGAAGCAACGCAGTATAAGAAGCCGGTGATCGTCAAGGTCGCGGCTGTCCACAACATTGCGGCGATCGCCAGCGGCATTGCGCGTTCCGGTGCGGACATCATCGCCATCGACGGCTGGCGCGGCGGTACCGGTGCTGCTCCGACCCGCATCCGCGACAACGTTGGCATTCCCGTAGAGCTTGCGCTTGCCGCCTGTGACACCCGTCTGCGGGAGGAAGGCATCCGGAACAATGTTTCGCTTGTTGTCGGCGGCAGTATCCGTTCCTCGGCGGACGTTGTGAAAGCCATTGCGCTCGGCGCGGATGCGTGCTATGTTGCAACCGCGGCGCTTCTGGCACTCGGCTGTCATCTCTGCCGCACCTGTCAGACCGGCAAATGCTGTTGGGGCATTGCAACCCAGCGCCCGGAGCTGGTCGCGCGGCTTGACTCAGAGGAGGGATGCGAGCGGCTCGTCAACCTGATGACCGCATGGCGGCATGAGATCAAGGAAATGATGGGCGGCATGGGCATCAACTCTGTGGAAGCGCTCCGCGGCAACCGTCTGATGCTCCGCGGCATCGGTCTGACCGAAAAAGAGCTGGAGATCCTCGGCATCGCCCACGCGGGAGAATAGATATGTTCGATAACCTGTCCCCATCCATTGAAATCGTGTGTATTTTATAAGTATTATCACGGTCAGAACGAGGTTATCGAACAAATCTGATGAATTAAAATTCCCGCACTCTGCGTAAAAAAATTTCTTTCATTTTTTGCTGAAACTACTTTTCAAACTTACGGAGATATGGTATAATTATGTATATGATTGATGCGGCAGCATATGATTACAAGACACTCAATGAAACCATCCGCCAAAATACTGGCGGCTGCACAGTCACGCACTGTCTCGGTCAGCGTTTTCTTGCGGCGGGCATGGGAGAGGATCATGCCGTCACAACTTACGGCACACCCGGAAACGCGCTCGGTGCTTACCTGAACGGTGCGGAGATCCACGTCCACGGTTCCGCCCAGGATGCGGTCGGCGACACGATGAACAGCGGCAGAATCGTCATTCACGGTTCGGTCGGAGATGCCGTCGGCTACGCCATGCGCGGCGGAAAAATCTTCGTCCGCGGAAATGCCGGCTACCGTGCGGGCATCCACATGAAAGCATACGGAGAAACGTGCCCCGCCATCCTCATCGGCGGAAAATGCGGCAGTTTTCTCGGCGAATATCAGGCAGGCGGCATTCTCGCTGTGCTCGGTCTTCCCTCCCCCGACGATGCGCCCGAAACGCTTTCCCGCCCTATTGTCGGAAATTTTCCCTCTACCGGAATGCACGGCGGACGGTTGTATCTGCGCGGCGACACAAGCGGACTGCATTTCCCGGAATATGTTTCCGTGAGGGCAGCGACCGATGAGGATATGCGCATTCTCGACCCGTATCTGACAGAGTTCTGCGATGTGTTCGGGTATGAAAAATCTCTGATCACCGGAGAGCCGTTCACATTGGTGACACCCGATACGAAAAATCCGTACAAGCAAATGTACGTTATGAATTGAAGGTACGATATGAATTATACAAAAGAAGAAGTCATGCAGTTTGTCGAGGAAGAGGACGTCAAGTTCATCCGCCTTGCGTTCTGCGACGTTTTCGGCAAACAGAAAAACATCTCCATCATGCCGGGAGAGCTGGGACGGGCGTTTTCCTACGGGATCGCGTTCGATGCCTGGTCGATTGCCGGCTTTGACAGCGGGATCCGTTCCGATCTTCTGCTTCATCCCGACCCCGACACGCTTGCCATTCTGCCGTGGCGCCCGGAGCACGGGCGCGTGGTGCGGATGTTCTGCGACATCACCTGGCCGGACGGAACGCCGTTTTCGGGCGACACCCGTCATTTTCTGACAACGGTGCTTCGTGAAGCGGCAGACGCCGGGTATCGGTTCCGCATCGGTGCGGAATCGGAGTTTTACCTGTTCCGTCTGGACGAAAACGGAAACGAAACAAAAATTCCCTACGACCGCGCCGGCTACATGGACATCGCGCCGGAGGACAAAGGCGAAAACGTCCGCCGGGAGATCTGTCTGACATTGGAGCAGATGGGCATTTCCCCCGAAAGCTCTCATCACGAGGAGGGTCCCGGTCAGAACGAAATTGATTTCCGTTATTCCGACCCCTTGTCCGCGGCGGACAATACCGTCACATTCTGCACGGTCGTCCGCACCGTAGCCGCCCGGAGCGGCATCTGGGCAGATTTCTCGCCCAAACCCCTGCGAGACCTGCCGGGCAACGGAATGCACCTCAATTTTTCGGTACAGAATGCAGACGGTTCTCCCTCCGCACCCGAGGTCACGGAACACGCCATTGCCGGTGTGCTTGCGCACATTGAGGAGATGACCGCGTTTTTCAATCCGGTCGATGCATCCTACGAGAGGCTTGGCAGCTGCAAGGCGCCGCGCTACATTTCCTGGTCTCACGAAAACCGTTCCCAGCTCATCCGCATTCCCGCCGCCGACGGAGAATTCCGCCGTGCCGAGCTGCGTTCTCCCGACCCCAGTGCCAATCCCTACATCGCTTTTGCGCTTCTCATCAGCGCCTGCCTCGACGGAATACGGAACAGTCTCCCGCTCCCGCCCCCGGCTGATCTGAATCTTTACAGCATTGACAGCGAGACCCGCGGGCAGTTCCGCGTACTTCCGACATCCCTGCGGGAAGCATCCCGCATCGCGCAGAACAGCACGTTTATCCGAAATCATCTCCCAGACGTGCTCGTTTCCGCCTATACAAACCGATAATGCGGCAGGCTCCGAAAGGATGTGGTGTGACCGAATATGCCATATAAAGAACATATCTACAGTGTCCTTGTCGTTTCGGCCTCAGAAAAATTCAATCTCTCGCTCTCCCCTCTGCTTCCGCCTGCCGTTTACACCCCGGTGAAAACCGTTTCAAGCATTGCCCAAGCACAGCGGGAAACGCTGGAACGCGCGTATGACCTTGTCATCATCAATACACCGCTTCCCGATGACTTCGGACAGAAATTCGCCGTCGATCTCATGGGCGACAAGGGGGAACGCACAACGGTAGTGCTTCTTTGTGTCCGAGGGGATTTATATGCGGAAATTTTTGCCAAAGTCGTCGATTACGGCGTTTTCACGCTCCGCAAGCCGCTGTCCATCCAGACCATGACTCAGGCGCTGGACTGGATGTGTGCCACGCGGGAACGACTCTGCCGTCTGGAGAAAAAAGCGATCTCGCTTGAGGACAAAATGGCGGAGATCCGCCTTGTGAACCGCGCAAAATGGGCACTGATCGACGTCTGCCGGATGACAGAGGAGGATGCACACCGGTACATCGAAAAGCAGGCGATGGATCGCTGTGTTTCCAAACGGGAGGTTGCCGAGGGGATCCTGCAGACCTACAAACAATAAGAAATCCTGTACGGTTTCTGATTCCGCACAGGATTTATCTTTTTGTCTGATTTTTTACCGTTCTTCTCTGAAATATGCCAGACCCAGATTTGCCGGGGGTTGATCTTCTTTCTTTTTCCGGAGACTGGTGATGACAAGGACGATGATCGTGATGAGATACGGGAGCATCTTGAACAGCTCCTGGGAATACCGGGTCAGACCGGGGATGTAATAGTTCATCCAATAAAGAACGCCGAAGAGATACGCGCCCCAGATGGCGTTGGCCGGCTTCCATGTGGTGAAAATGACAAGCGCGACCGCAAGCCAGCCGAGTCCCTCAATGGTACCGTCGTTTGCCCAGGTGCCCTTGGTGTAGTCCATGACATAATACAATCCGCCCAGACCCACGATCCCGCTGCCGATGCAGGTGGAAAGATACTTGTACAGCGTGACGTTGATGCCAGCCGCATCCGCGGTTGCGGGATTTTCACCGACTGCACGGAGGTTCAGACCCACGCGGGTACGTTTCAAGAACCACTGCATGACGATCGCCGCCGCAATGGCGAAATAGACGAGGAATCCGTAGGAAAATAGCACATCTCCCACGGTTCCCAGATTCGCAAGTGCCGGAATGTTCGCGCGGAACGCCGCACTGGTCGCGGAAACGGAGATCTGTCCGACACCGCCCGCCAGCTTGTTCAGCGAACCGCCGAAGAAGTTACCGACACCGGAGCCGAAGATCGTCAGCGCAAGACCCGTGACATTCTGGTTTGCGCGCAGGGTGATGGTGAGGAAGCTGTAAATGAGACCGCCGAGCGCGGACGCAAGGAATGCACAGATGAATGCGATTAGCACGCAAACCACGGGATTCGGATTTTCCGCCGCGCGTTCATAGAAAAACGCACCGGTCAGAGAGGAGATCGCGCCCAGATACATGATACCGGGAACGCCCAGGTTCAGGTTGCCGGATTTCTCCGTCAAAATCTCACCGAGCGAGCCGAACATGATGACCGTGCCGAAATAAATGGCGGCCTGCAAAAGAGAAATCAGAGAATTCATGCGTTTTCAGCCTCCTTTTCGTTCGCCTTTTCCGGCGCGGTTTCCGCAGTTGCTTCCGGGGCGGTCTTCTTGCGGAAGATGAGTTTTTAATTGATGAAAAATTCCGATCCGAGGACAAAGAACAGGATGATGCCCTCGATCATATCGCTGACATAGTCGTTTAAGTTGAACTTCGATGCGATCTCCGCCGCACCTTTTTCGAGAAAGGCAAGCAGGAAAGAGAACAGGATCATGACGAACGAATTGAACTTCGACAGCCATGCAACGATGATCGCGGTAAAGCCTCTGCCGCCCGCGGTGGAAACGGAAATGGTGTGGCTGGAACCGGCAACGGCAAGGAAGCCGGACAGACCGCAGACAGCACCGGAGATGATCATGGTACGGATGATGACGTTTTTGACATTGATGCCGGCATACCGTGCGGTGTTTTCGGACTCACCGACGACCTTGATCTCGTACCCCTGCTTGGAATAGCGGAGATAGAAATACATGGCAAACGTCAGAACCAGAACGATAACAACGTTCCATCCGTACTGCTGACCGAACAGCGGCTTGAACCAGCCGGCGTTTGTTACATCGTTGATGATGCCGACGGAGTTGGAGCCGTATGGCTTTTCCCAGACCGCGACAAAATAGGAGGTCAACTGAATGGCGATGTAGTTCATCATGAGGGTAAACAGGGTCTCGTTCGTTCCGAATTTTGCCTTGAAGAATGCGGGAACGAATCCCCACAGCGCACCCGCCGCAATGCTTGCGATCAGCATGACCGCAAAGAGAAGCACGGACGGCAGCTTGTCGCCGAGATAGATCATACAGCCGGCTGTTGCAACGCCGCCGACCAGAATCTGTCCCTCCGCGCCGATATTCCAGAAGCGCATCATGAATGCGGGTGCCAGACCGAGCGAGACACAGAGCAGCATCATCGCTTCACGGACGGTCTGCCAGCTTCTGCGTGTCGTGCCGAACGCGCCCTGGAACATGGTGGTATAGACCTTGAGCGGATTCAGCTTCGTGATGGCAAAAATGAGAACCGCGCAGACAACGAGTGCCAGCAGAAGACCGATGAGGCGGATGCCCCACGCCTTTTTCGCCGGAACGCCGTCCCGCTTGACCATGCGAACGAACGGTTCTTTACCGTGGGATTGGGTGTTGGATAACATATGGTATTTCCGCTCCTTTCTTTACACTTTTTTGACCATCAGAGCGCCGACTTCTTCTTTTCGGGCGGTTCTGCCGTCCACAATACCGGTGATTTTTCCGCCGCAGAGAACCATGATCCGGTCGCACAGCTCGAGCAGGACATCAAGGTCTTCGCCGACATAAATGACAGCGACCCCGGACTTTTTCTGCTCGTTCAGAAGATTGTATATGGTATAGGAGGTGTTGATGTCCAGGCCACGCACGGCATATGCGGTCATGAGGACCGTCGGTGCCGCCGCGATTTCCCGGCCGACAAGCACTTTCTGCACGTTGCCGCCGGACAGTCTGCGTACCGGGGTGTTGATGCCGGGCGTGACGACCTCCAGTTCTTTCAGGATGCGTTCCGCGAGCTCTTTCGGCTGTTTCCGGTCAAGGAACAGGGACTTGCCGTCGGAGTAGTTTTTCAGCATCATATTGTCCGTCATGCCCATGGAACCGACCAGACCCATGCCGAGACGGTCTTCAGGCACGAACGACAGGTGAATGCCAAGCTTGCGTATCTGCTTCGGATTGGTACCGATGAGCTGCTTGTCCTGCTCATCTTCCGGGTCGCTGTAAACAACGGATGCGCCGTCCTCGGTCTTCTGAAGCCCTGCAATGGATTCCAGAAGTTCCTTCTGCCCGCATCCGGAAATGCCCGCAATGCCGAGAATCTCACCGGAATATGCTTCAAAGGAAATATCGTCCAGGATTTTGACGCCCTCCGGACTTGTGACCGACAGGTGTTCCACGGAAAGCCGCTTTTTCTTGTCGGGAATGTCATCGCGTGCGATGTTCAGCTCCACTTTTTTGCCGACCATCATTTCCGTCAGACTTTCCTCGGTCGCATCCTTGGTATTTACGGTGTCGATGTATTCGCCGTGGCGCAGAATCGACACACGGTCGGAAACCGCCAGCACTTCGTTCAGTTTATGGGTGATGATGACGACCGCTTTTCCGTCCGCGCGCATATTGCGGATGACAGAAAACAGCTTTTCGGTCTCCTGCAGTGTCAGAACGGCGGTCGGCTCGTCCAGGATCAGAATTTCCGCGCCGCGGTAGAGGACTTTTACGATTTCCAGGGTCTGCTTCTGCGAAACGGTCATCGTGTAGACCTTCTGATCCGGGTCGATGTCAAAGCCGTATTTTGCGCAGATCTCACGCACGCGCCGTGCGACTTCCTTTTTGTCGTAACGGCCTTCTTCTTTCAAGCCGAGAACGATGTTCTCCGCCGCCGTGAAGACATCGACCAGCTTGAAATGCTGATGGATCATACCGATCCCCAGTTCAAACGCATCCTTGGGAGACCGGATGGTGACAGGCTTCCCGCCGACCAGAATCTCACCCGCATCCGGAAAATAGATTCCGGACAACATATTCATCAGTGTGGTTTTGCCCGAACCGTTTTCGCCGAGCAGCGACAGTACCTCTCCGTAACGGATATCGAGATTTACGTTGTTGTTGGCGATCACCTCGCCGAAGGTCTTTGTGACCCCCCGCATTTCAATGGCGCTGACACTGCCCGCCGTGCGGCGCGCATCTGCATTCTCTGTCTGCGGATTTGTCAAAATCATCATCCTTTCGTTTCCTTGAAAGTTTTCCAAAACGGTTCCCCGGCGTCATGCCGCTGTGGGAACCCATATGAAAACAGGAACAGGAAAGCCGCCCGTTTGCGTGTGACAGCTTTCCTTCCTGTTTTGTACAATGAATCAATTGTTGTTGGTTTCGACAATACCGTCGATGCGGATATCGAAATACGGAGCGGAGCGGAGCTCGGACTCGTGGAAGTAGCCTTCCCAGATGGCGTTGGTTTCGCCGACAAAGTCGCCGTCTACGTCTGCAAGATATTCATTCAGCGTCTGACCGCCGACGGTGAACTTGGAGGTGTCGAAGACATGGAGAGAACCATCTTTCAGAGCCGCAACGACCTCATCGACCTTTTCCTGGGTACCTGCTGCACAGGATTCGCCCAGAGCGGTGATGGCGACAGCATCGGTCTCATAACCCTCGGACCAGTTGGTGAGGATGTCTTCGCCGGCAGCAGCAGCCTTGAATGCGTAGGTGTAGTAAACGCTCCAGTTGTTGGAAGCGGAGGTCAGTGCTGCGGTCGGTGCAACAGAGAGCATATCAACGTTGTAGCCGACGGAGTAAACGGTCTGACCCTTGTCCTGCAGTGCCTGGATAGCGGCAGGCGCACCGGTGGAGTCTGCGTGCTGGGAAATGATGACACAGCCGTCAGCGGCAAGTGCTTCCGCAACGGTGCCTTCTGCGGTGATGTCAAACCAGGAGTTGGTGTAGGTGACCTTCATCGTGACATTCTCAACGATGGACTTGACACCGAGATAGTATGCGGTGTAGCCGGAAACGACTTCTGCATACGGATATGCGCCGACGTAGCCAAGCTTGATGTTTTTGCCGTCGTAGTTTGCATCGGTCAGCTTGCCGTCTGCGACGAGCTCAGCGAGCTTCATGCCGGCAACGACACCTGCAACGTAACGGGACTGGTAAACGCCGGTGAATGCGTTCTTGTAGTTGGAAAGACCGGAGGTAGCCGCCAGGTCACCGGTCATGGAAACAAACGTGACATCAGGATATTCCTGCGCCGCCTGCTTCATGTGGGTCTGATGACCGTAAGAGTTGGAGAACACGACCTTGCAGCCCTGCTCCACCAGGTCAATGGCAGCATCATAACATTTTTCGTCTTCGGGAACCGAATACTTGAGGATGAGCTGATCGTCGCTCATGCCGCACGCCTTTGCAGCTTCCTTCAGACCGAGGATGTGCGCGTAGGTGTAGCCTTCGTTGTCGTCGCCGATGAGGATCGCACCGACCTTGAAGTCACCGCTGACGGAGTCAGAGGAACCGCAGGAGACACAGGCGAGTCCCAGGGTCACGAGCATCGCGGCCGCGAGAATCAGGGATAACAGCTTTTTCATAGGAAAAAACACTCCTTTATAAAAATTGGGATTTTGCGATACCAATATTATACACATTTCCGGCGAAAAAAGCAACCGACAAATTTCAGCAATTCTTCACAGAATCTTTACGTTTTTTTGTGAATTGTGTCCATTTTCTGAAAATTCCGCGCCGTCCCTAAAAAATTATCGGTATCATTTCTTAAAATTTTCGCCGGATTTCCGTAAAATACTGCGTAATTTAATAGGAAGAAGACATCCGTCTGTCAAAGGAAACAAAAACACGGGTATGCCCTATGAATACCGGAGCACACCCGTTTTATTTTCATATTCGTTTGAGAAACCGTTACTGTTCCGGAAACATCATCTGTTCCATGAACTGCTCCGTGAACACCGGCGAGGAATTCAGCTCCACCGTTTCGCACCTCTCTGCGATCCCTCTCATCTGCGCACCGGCATTTTCATCGGTCAAACGGAGAAGCGCACCGCCAAGCGCGGTGTTTCCGACACTCCGGATGCGGGAAAGCGGCACACAGGGCAGAAGTCCGACGCGGACCGCAGATGCGACATTCATATAATATCCCAGTCCGCCCGCGAGAAGAATGCGGGACAGGTGTTCACTTTCGATCCCGGCACGGTCACACAGCGCTTCCATTCCGGCACGGATGGCGCTTTTGGCAAGCTGGAACGCACGGACATCTTCCCCGTTCAGCGCAAGCGGCGCGCCGTCCTCCGTGTGCGCATAAACATACGCATCTTCCTCCATTGCACCGGTCTCGTCGATGATGCCCATATCGAGCAGAACGGCGATAAGGTCAATCAGTCCGCTTCCGCAGATGCCGACTGGCGGTCTGTCCCCGATGGTACGGATAGAAATCCCGCTGCGTCCGCTCCGGCTGACTGCACAGACCGCCCCCGCGATTCCGCCGACGCCGGTGGATATTCCCGCGCCCTCCAATGCCGGTCCCGCCGCCGTGGATGCGGCAAGCAGAACGCCGTTGTGCAAGAGGAGCATCTCGCCATTGGTACCGATATCGACAAACAGCGTACTGCCCGTTTCCGCCATCAGACCGGATGCCGCGGCACCCGCCGTGATGTCCCCGCCGATGAACGCATCCGCGGACGGCAGAAGGATCACGTTTTCCGCCGGCAGACCGAGTTCCGCCCCGGAAAGGATGCGTTCTTCCAAAAATACAGGCGTAAACGGATACGCCCCCATGCCCGCAGGCGAAATCCCGGCAAAGAGATGGAGCATCGTCGTGTTCCCCGCAACCGCCATTGCGGAAACAGCGGTCACAGCGGCATCACGCAGAAGCGTTTCCGCCATATCCCTCACAGCGGAAAGCAGCCCCGCCTGCATCATTCCGAGCGTTGTTTCATCCCGCATGACACATCCGATACGGGTCATCACATCCGCACCGAAGCTCTGCTGGGGATTCAGGCGGGCACAGGAGGAACGGACATGACCATCTCCGTCCGCAAGCACCATTGCAAGGGTGGTCGTTCCGACGTCAAGGGCAAGAAAACGGGGTGCGGAAACTGCGTTTTCGTCCGCTGTTTCTGTATTTTTCTCCGCACCGGACGGTGCTTCCGCCGAAAATCCCGTCAGACCGCCGCCCGTGTTTTCGGGGAGCAGAATTTCCGTTTCTTCTCCCGTCAGATAAACCCGGCAGGACAAGAACGATGCGGGTGCCGACACGCAGTCGTGTCCCATGTTATTGGAGGTACCGGAACACAGAAGTGTCCCGCCTGTCAGGGTAATGCGGCACTTTCCGCAGACCCCTCTGCCGCCGCACGGCGCATTCAGGGGGTATCCCGCGGCAGCAAGGTAATCGGACAGTTTCGTTCCCCTGGCAGGTCCGCCGTCCCGGGCGGAGGGAACAGAGATGCGGATCTGTTTTTCCGTCATCCCGCAAAGCCTGTCAGATCGGGATAAGTCACGATGACATCGTCACCGGTCGCGGAAAGGGTCAGGTCGCAGTACAGGGTATACTGCTGGGTATATTTTCCCTGCTCGCCGAAATCCCAGACATGGAGCAGGATGCCGGTAAACCGTACCGACGTCACCATTCCGTCAGCGGCAAAGGTGATGGTCATTTCATTGTCACAGGAACGGGAAACCTCGGTTCCATACATTCCCGCATCCGCGCCGAAGACATTCTCCATCATCGGCAGAAGCCAGTCCGAGACCGCACAGGTCAGCACCATACCGCCGTCCGCCGTGCGCACCACCGACACGCCGTCACTGCCGCTGACCGCATCGACCGCGTAGTACGCGGGAACCGTCACCCCGGACAGGTCAAACAAGAGGACATCGGAAATTGATCCTGCCGCCTTTGTCTTTTCGTCAAACAGCTCCGTGTAGACCGTGCCGTCCTTGTACCAGATGCCCATCGTTCCCCAGTCCTCGCCGTCCAGGGTCAGCGTTCCGGTCATCGCCGCACCGGTACCGTCGCAGGCGGTTTCGGTGTTCAGCACGATGGTCTCCGTGATGACGTCATCCGTCACGATTCCGGTGGAGACGATGTTCATTTCCGTCCGCGCGGTGACAAGGGTCTTTTCACAGGACGTCGTACCGGCAGAAAGTTCCGCAAGAATGCCCCGCGCTTCATCCAGCGCATCGGCTTTCAGAAGAATCGGCTGTGCGGCATTTGCATCCACCGCACCCGACAGCACAAGGGTTTCCAGAAGCGAAAAATCCGTCGCTTTCGTATCGGCGGCAAGGGTCTGATACGTCACCGCTGCCATGATGCCGCGGGTGAAATCCTCAGCGGCCAACGTATCGTCCCAGAGTGCCTTTTCTTCTGCAAACGCAAGCGCATCGGCAAAGGTAAAGTCGAGCACCGTTCCGGTGTCACCCGTGTCAACATAGCCGAGCGCGCGGAGCATGAATGTCGTGTACATCTGCGGCGTGCAGACGGCGTTGCCGAATTTTCCATCGCCCGTGCCGAGGGTGATCTTCTTTTCGTAGAGCCATGCGAGATACGGCTTTGCCCATTCCTGCGCATCCGTGATGTCCGTAAACGGGCAGGTGATCTCCCCGGCTTCATAGGCGGCAAGCGCCGCTTCCTCTTCCCCGCGCATCCGCACGACCATGACACACGCCTGGATGCGGTCGGGAACCTGTTCCAGATTGAAGCTCGTTCCGTCGCCCCGCAGAATGCCGATGTTGTAAAGTTCCTTTGCGACACCGTCATAGGAATGGTCGGAAACGGTATTGCCGCTGTCGTCCGCATAAGCGGGAACTGCCGTGCAGACTGCCGCCGCAAGGGTGCAGAGAAGTGTAGAGAGAAGTTTTTTTTGTTTCATTGTTTATGCTTCCTTTGATATAGATATAAATGATAATTTCCGGAAATGATAATTTCTGACAATGCTGTTTTATGCAAGTACCGTTTCATCCGGAATACCGGTAGTTTCTGCCGGTTTGAATTCCGCAAAATCCGGATAAACGATCACAACATCGTCCCCCGTCAGAATGCCGGAAACCGTTACATCAAGCGCGGTCTCGGTGGTATAGCAGATCTCTCCGAGTTCATCGTAGGATGCGTGGAGATACTGATACATCCCGAAATACAAGTCGGAGATCATGCCGTTTGCATCGTATGCGATGCTCGCAACGACGGAGGGGACCCGGACCCATTCGAGTACATCCTCACCGATCTCATATCCGGACATATCCGTAAGATACGAGAGCATCAGATCTGTTAAGTCGTAGGTGACATAGGTCATACCGTTTTCTTCCGTAATGGTGACATCGGTGTACATATAATACGGCACAAGCGCGGTTCCGCCCATAAGGGAGGTTCCAGTCATCTCCGACACGGACGAAGCATCCATATACACCTTTTCGCCCATCATGTCAAGATAGAGAATGCCGTCGGAAATCCACATTCCGAGCGGAATGCTGACCGCCACGCCGTTCTCAACCGTGGAAACGGTTCCCTCCACAGCCATTGCAGTCGGTTCTTTTTCGCCGCTGACCGCGTAATTCATCTCCACATTGAGATAGGTCGTATCCTCCGCGCCGTCAGAATCAACGTATACCGAGGACATCGAGAGCGCAATGTCCGCCGCGATGGCAGTTCCGTTTCCGGTCTTGGCAAGATACGCATCGTACAGTGCCTGTGCGCGGTCTGCCGCTGCAGTCTTATCAAGAATCGGCTGTGCCGCACCGGCATCGATCGCACCGGTATTCACGAGTGCTTCCAGGAGGGTCGCAGGAGCGGATTCCGCATCGGTCTTCGGTGCGGCGGTGAGGGTCTGGTATGTAATGGCGGACATCGTGCCGCGGTTGAACGTCTCGGCGGCAAGCGTATCGTCCCAGAGATTCTTTTCCTTTGCAAATTCCAGCGCACTGTCAAAGGAGAAGTCTGCGGCTTCGCCCTCTCCGACAACATCCGCATAACCGAGCGCACGGAGCATGAACGTCGTATACATCTGCGGCGTGCATTCGCTGTTGCCGAACTTGCCGTCGCCAACTCCGAGCGTGATCTTCTTTTCATACAGCCATGCGAGATACGGCTTTGCCCAGCCCAGATCATCAGTGATGTCTGTAAACGGACAGGTAATTTCTCCGGCTTCATATGCCGCCAGCGCCGCCGCTTCCTCGCCGCGCATCCGCACGACCATGACACACGCCTGCATGCGGTCGGGAACCTGTTCCAGATTGAAGCTCGTTCCGTCGCCGCGCAGGATGCCGACAGTGCCAAGCTCTGCCGCGATGCCCTCAAAGTTCAGCGGAATGCGTTCTGCCTCCACACCGTCCGATACGATCACCGCAGTCGGCCCGTCCGCGCCGCCGATGATGCCGATCGAAGCATCTGCCGACGGATTCGGGGAAATCAGCAGGTCTTCCCCGTCTGCAATCGGCATGACAGCGTAATCGCCCTCACCCGCTACGGTATCGGCGGCATCAGCAGTATCAACGGCACTTGCAGAAAATGCAAGAGATGCACACAGAAGGCAAAGCATCACAGATGTCGTAAGCAGTTTTTTCATAAAAAGAATCCTTTCTTTCGATAAAATTTCTCATATGTCTATTTTACCATAATCAACAGTTGTTGTAAATGTCTGAATTGTAAACAAATTTGAACAAATTTGTGCAGACTGCCGTTTCATGGAAAAATACGGGATTTTAGGGAAATTTTCTCCAAAAAAACTTGCATAACCCCTTGTTTTGTGGTATACTAAATATAATGATACGGCATCTTCATCCTGCCGGTATCTCTTATATGAAAGGAAAAAAACATCACCATGAAATATAATCCCAAACGCACTTTGTTTCTCACAGCAGCCGCACTGACCGCGGCGCTCCCGGTTCTTCTTTGTGCCTGCTCCGGCGGAAGTGAAAGCGGCGAAGTCCTCAATCTTTATACCTGGGAAGGAATGTTCCCGGACGAAATTCTCGATGGGTTTGAGGAGGAAACGGGCATCCGTATCAATTACGTCAACTTTGACTACAACGAGACCATGCTGTCCAAGCTCGAAGCCGCAGACGGCGGCGAATATGACCTCATTTTAGCGGACGACTACATCATCGAAGCCGCTATTGCAGAGGGTCTGGTCGCGCCGCTTGACAAATCGATGATCTCCAACATCGGAAACGTCAATCCTCTCTATCAGGGACAGTTCTATGACCCCGACGACACCTATACCGTTCCGTTTGGTGCGGGTGTGCAGACCATTGTCTACCGTCCGGATGCCGTGGATACGGAAATCAAAGGCTATGCCGATCTCTGGGACGCTTCTCTTGCGGGACGGGTCGGCATCATCGGCAATTACCGCGTGGTCAACGGCATGGCATTGAAGATTCTCGGTTCTTCCTACAATACCGAAAATGCGGAGGAAATCCGGGCGGCAGGCGAGCTGCTTTATGACCTTGCACCCAACATCCGTCTCATCAAGGACGACTATATCCAGGACGACCTGATCTCCGGTGAGATCGATGCAGCGGTCATGTACACCTCCCAGGTCACGATGGCGGTCATGGCAGACCCCACGCTGTCCGTCGTTTATCCAGAGGAGGGTATCGGATTTGGCATCATGGCGATGTTTGTTCCGAAGAACGCACCCAATGCGGATGCGGCACACAAATTTATCAATTATATTCTCGATGCCCAGCGCGGTGCGGACTGCTTTGAATATCTCGGCTACTTCTGCACGTCTTCCGCATCGGAGGAGTATCTTTCGGAGGAGATGCGCGCGGCACTGACGCTCCCCGCAGATATTGAAAGTGCCGACATGGAAATGATTCAGACCGTTTCCGACACGACGGCAGACCAGCATCTGGAAATCTGGACGACGTTCCGCGGTCTGTGCGAATAAAGGAGGAGAGTTTCCCACATGAAACAGTCAATTACCATTGGATATGTCGGCACCGGCGCACGCGGGCAGAGCATTTTACAGGAGTGTCTGGCAAAGATGCGCGACGTGAACGTAAAGACCGTCTGTGATCTCTCCGAGGAGCGGATGCAGAAAGCCGCGGACATTCTCGTTTCCGCCGGCCGCCCCGCACCGCACATGACGACCGATTACACGGAAATCCTCTCCGACCCCGACATTGATGCGGTCTTTTATATGAATGGATGGGAAAATCGCGCGGAGATGGCGGCAAAGACCCTGTACGCAGGCAAATACTGCGCCATTGAAGTCGGATGCTCCTATGACATCGCAGAATGCTGGGATCTCATCCGCGCGTATGAAGAAACGGGCGTCCCGCTGATGATGCTGGAAAACTGCTGCTACGGGCGGCGGGAAATGATGGCACTGCGCATGGTAAAGGAGGGACTGTTCGGTGAGGTGGTTCACTGCGACGGCGGTTATATGCACAACTGCCGCCACGTGTTCCTGCCGGACACCGCTCCTGAAGGAAAACCGCTGGAAGTGGAACCCGGCGTTCCGAACTTCCGTCTGGAATCCATGGAGAAGCGCAATTTCCACTTTTACCCGACCCACGACTTCGGACCGATTGCCAAGGTGCTTACCATCAACCGCGGCAACCGGATGCTGACACTTTCTTCCTTTGCATCGAAAAGCCGCGGCATGGCCGCCGCCATTGCAGGGAAAGACACATCCTCTCCGTATCACGGCATGGACATCAAGTGTGGCGACATCATCGACACCATCATCACCTGTGCAAACGGGGAAACTGTACATCTGCGCCTGGACACCACGCTTCCGCGCCCCTTTTACAGCCGGGGATTTACCGTCCGCGGCACAAAGGGAATGTGTACCGAGGATACGCGCACCGTATTCCTTGACGGCATGGCGGAAACGATGTCCGCAAACGAGCCGGAATTCTTTGAGAAGTACGATCATCCGCTTCACAGGGAATACGCGCAGTCCGAATCCCGCGGCGGTCACGGCGGCATCGACTGGCTGGTCTGCCGCGCGTTCGTCGAAGCTGTCAAACGGGGCGAGAACACCCCCATTGATGCCTACGACACCGTTTCCTGGATGGCGATCGGCCCGCTGTCGGAAACTTCCATCGCCCACGGCGGCGCACCGGTCGACGTTCCGGATTTCACACGCGGAAGGTGGCTGCACCGGGAGCCGGTGACACGGGGGAAATATTGTCTTGACGAGATTTGCGACGATCTCCTGACCCCAATTTTCGCCGATTTATGATAACCAAACACCCACAAATAACAAAACTTCCCAAGATAGCAAAACACCTCCGCCCCTGTCTTCTGCTCCTTGTCGGTTGTGCCATCCAGGCATTCGGTCTTTACCACATCCATTCCTTTTCCGGCGTGACCGAAGGCGGGGTACTCGGTCTGACCTTACTTCTTGACCATCACTTCGGCATCTCCCCGTCCGTGACATCGTTCGTTATGAATGCGCTGTGCTATCTGCTCGGCTGGCGGGTGCTCGGCGGGACATTCATCGGATATTCCGTTGTATCCGGTATCGGATTTTCCGTTTTTTACGCGCTCATTGAACAGATGGAACCGCTTTTTCCGTCGTTATCTGACCACCCGCTCATCGCCGCGCTTGCCGGAGCGCTGTTTATCGGTGTGGGCGCGGGCATCTGTGTCCGGGTCGGCGGCGCGCCGGGCGGAGATGATGCATTGGCAATGAGCCTGTCAAAGGTCTTTTCCGTCGGCATCCGGTGGGTATATCTGGCGAGTGACTTTGTCGTTCTCGGACTGTCGATCACTTACCTGCCGCCCCGGAAGCTGGTGTTTTCCCTGTTAAGTGTCATCCTGTCAGGACAGATTATCGGACTGATTGAGAAACTGTCACTGAAAAATCCGTCCGTGCAGATCATCGGACTGATCAAAAAACTGCCGTTGAAAAAACAATAAATTCCGTAAAAAATCCTATTTACAGAACGCCTGGAATATGGTATACTGTTATCATGGAATTCCGGAAAAAGGAGTGATATACCGATGGAATACCAATCCTTCTTACAGTCTGCCGCGCACGTCATTCCGAACGCGAGACAGCTTGCATGGTATGAGATGCAATTCTACGCATTCGTCCATTTCACGGTCAACACTTATACCGATCTCGAATGGGGTCTGGGCAATGAGGATGAAACGATCTTCAACCCGTATGACCTCGACTGCGACGAATGGGTCGCGGCGGTCAAGAGTGCCGGTATGAAAGGCATCATCCTGACGGCAAAGCATCATGACGGCTTCTGCCTGTGGCAGACGGAGACGACCGCGCATTCCGTCAAAAAGAGTCCGTGGAAAAACGGCAGGGGCGACGTGGTACGCGAATGCGCCGAAGCCTGCCGCCGCGGTGGGATCAAGTTCGGCGTTTACCTCTCCCCATGGGACAGAAACGCATCGGTTTACGGCACGGATGCCTATAACGACTTCTACTGCGCCCAGCTGACAGAGCTTCTGACCAATTACGGCGATATTTTCATGGTCTGGTTTGACGGCGCGTGCGGGGAGGGACCGAACGGCAAAAAGCAGGTCTACGATTTCCCGCGCTACATCGAAACCGTGCGCAGACTGCAGCCGGGTGCGTTCATGTTCAGCGACTACGGTCCGGACGTGCGCTGGTGCGGCAACGAAGCGGGTACCTCCCGCCGTGCGGAATGGGCAGTCATCCCGCACGAGATGTGCTACCGCGCGGAAAAACAGGGCTCCGACGGCCCGATGGCGGGAGACCTTTCGTTTATGTACAATTCCGATGAGTGCTGTGGAGATACAAGCATCATCCAGTATGCACACGGTTTTGCATTCTGCGGCGCGGAAATTGATATGTCCATCCGTCCCGGCTGGTTCTATCACAAAAACGAACAGCCGCATTCCGTTGAACGGCTCATGAAGACCTATCTCAATTCCTGCGGCAACAACACGTCGTTCAATCTGAACATCCCCCCGATGCCCTCCGGCCGCTTTGACTCCGCGGACATCGCACGCCTCCGCGAGTTCGGTGAAGCGCTGAACGACGCATTCGGCGCGCACAAGCAGATTCCGTACACAATGGAGGAGCTTCCCGTCGCCGGCACGACCCAGCGCCGCATCCGGCTGTCGTTCTCCGAACCCGTTTCGCTTGCGTACATCGAGCTTGCAGAAAACATCGCCGCAGGTCAGCGGGTGGAGCTATTCCGCATCTTGAAAAACGGCCGCGCAGATACCGCCTGGAACCGTTATTGTACGGACATCATTTACAACGGCTACACCGTCGGCAACCGCAAGATCTGCCCTGTGGGGAACGTCACGACCGATGCGGTGGAAATTCAGATTCTCTCCGCACGCGACACGGTGGAACTGAAACCGATCATTGTCTACAAAAAATAAGGAGATACCCCAATGAAACCGAAAAAACAATTTTACTGCGTGGGCAACGCCCACCTCGACCCTGTCTGGCAGTGGAGATGGCAGGAGGGTTCCGCTGAAGCAAAGGCGACTGTCCGCTCCGCGCTTGACCGCATGAAGGAATTCCCGGACTTCAAGTTCGTCTGCTCCTCCGCATCCGTGTACCGCTGGATTGAGGAATTTGACGAGGAGATGTTCGAGGAGATAAAGGAACGTATCAGGGAAGGCCGTTTCGTTGTCGTCGGCGGCTGGCACGTTCAGCCGGACTGCAATCTGCCCTCCGGTGAGGGCTTTGCAAGACAGTCCCTCTACGCACAGCGGTATTTCAAGGAAAAGCTCGGTGTCACAGCAAAGGTCGGCTACAACGTCGACTCGTTCGGCCACAACCTGATGCTGCCGCAGATTCTCCGCAAGAGCGGCATGAACCAGTATCTGTTCATGCGTCCATCGCCCACGGAGAAGCCGATGGATTCCGATGTGTTCCACTGGGTCTCCCCGGACGGCTCATCGGTGCTGACGTACCGCATTCTCGACCCGTACTGCGCGCGCTTCAACACCCCCGAGGAGCTTGACAACCGCATCGCGCATCTGAACGAAACATCGAAGACCGACCTTGACTGCATCCCGCTGTTCTACGGTGTCGGCAACCACGGCGGCGGCCCGACCATCCGTCACATTGAACTGCTCAACGCATACAAAGAAGCGCATCCCGAATGCGAGGTGCATTTCTCCAACCTTGTGGATTTCTACGACCGCATCCGCGAGGACGGTTACGAGATTCCCGAATACCATGACGATTTACAGCACCACGCGGCAGGCTGTTATGCGACCGTATCGAAGATCAAGAACGGCATCCGCCGCTCCGAATGCAATCTGACCGCAGCAGAAGCCTATACCGTTCTCGCGGGCAAGCTGTGCAATAAAAAATATCCGACCGAAAAGTTCGCCGATGCGTGGAGAAATGTCTCCTTTATGCATTTCCACGACTCGATGGACGGCTGTTCCATCCGCGAGGTCTACGACGATGCGGCATATCTGTATGGCATGGCGCAGGAGACTGCCGCTGTCGCCGAGAACAATGCACTCCAGACCGTTTCCTGGGCAGTCGATACCTCCGGCGACAGAGAAAAGGGCATTCCGGTCTTTGTCTTCAACCCGCACGCATTCCCCGTGGAGACCTTCGTTCAGGTCAACAAAAAGGCGACCGGTGTGACCGATGCGGACGGCAATCCCGTTGTCTGGCAACTCGTCCATTCTTCTACGCTCGAATGCTACTGGCGCGATGACATCGCGTTCCGTGCAACGATTCCGGCAATGGGCTACGCCGTTTACTATCTGCAGGGCGTTGACATGAATCCCGCAGAGGATTACGTCAAGCCGGAGAGCACCGCAAAGGTGACGGAATTCACGGGTCACAGAACCGCAAACTGCCATGAGGGCACGGTTCTCGAAAACGAATTCTGGCGCATTCAGTTTGAGCTGTACTCAGGCTACATCACTTCTTTTGTCAACAAGCAGACCGGAAAAGAGATCATCTCCGGCCGCGCCGCTGTCCCGACCGTCATCGACGAATATTATCACGACACCTGGAGCCATGCAAAGAACTTCTTCACCGATGAAATGGCACGCTTCTCTGATGCCGAGGTGACGATGCTCGAAAACGGCCCCGTCCGCGCAACTGTCAAGGTCGTTTCCCGCTACAATGACTCCACGCTGACGCAGTACTTCTCCCTTTCCGCCGGCAGTGACAAGCTGGAGGTCCGTGCAAAGCTCGACTGGCACGAAAAGTTCAAGATGCTGAAGCTTGCATGGCCGATGGCTGTGGAAAACCCCAAGGCGTATTACGAGATCCCGTTCGGCGTCATCGAACGCCCGGCAGACGGTGAGGAAGAACCGGGTCTGACCTGGTTTGCCGTCAAGGGCGACAACGGCGGATATGCCATCTGCAACAGCGATACCTATTCCGCATCCGTCAAGGATGGCACGCTGTACCACACCGTGGTTAGAAGCCCCATCTACGGCGACCATGGCGGCCCCAGAACAGAGGAAAGCGAATTCACCGACCAGGGTGAACGCGAATTTTTCTACACGCTGATGCCGTACACCTCCAATGCCGACGTCATCAAGACCGCAAAGCTGCTCAACAAGCCCTGCACGAACATCATCGAAAACTGGCACCCCGGCAAGCTTTCCGACAAAGTTTATACAGGTCTTGCCGCCGACTGTGACAATGTTGTCGTTTCCGCACTCAAGCGCGCCGAGGATGGACACGGTCTTGTCGTCCGCATCTACGAAACCGACGGCAAAGGTGCACACGTCAAGGTGGACGGCCCCGTTCTGCCCAAGACTCTGGAAACCGACATCACGCCGTATTCTGTTGATACGTATTACCTCGCAGATGAGGGCGGCGATTGGGTCAATGTGCTTTTGACGGAGTACCCCATTGAAGAATAATCACGGACATTTCCGATATCCCAAAAACATATAAAAATCGCATCCTCATATAAAATATGAATGGGAGCGTATCCGCCGCCGTGTGTTTTCAGGTGACAGATGCGTTCCCTTTTTGTATCCCGGGCACAACACCGGGAGAATGAATGTATTTTTATTCCGCCGGAACCGCTTTCCACTTTCCGGAACGGTAAAACAGAATCGACAGAACCGCCGCGACAGACCAACCGATCGGCCACGCACACCAGATTCCCGTCGCGCCCAAGACCGTTGCAGATAAAACAACGGCAAGAACCACACGGAGGATCAGATCGGTGAATGTTGCGATCATAAATTGTTTCATCATTCCCGCGCCGCGCAGGATACCGTCCGCGACCAGTTTCGCGGAGATCACAAAATAGAACGGGGACAGGATCCGCAGATACCGGATGCCTGTTTGCAGTGCCAGCGCGGTCGGCTCATCAATAAAGAAATACAATAGCCATTTTCCAGCAAAGAAATACAGCAGTACAAGCGGTACGGAAAGCATCCATACAAGCCGCAGTCCCGCACGGAAACCGCTTCTGACCCTCTCCGGTTTCTGCGCACCGATATTCTGCGCGGTATAATTGGAAATGCCGTTTCCAAGCGTCGTAAAGGATGTAATGACCAGATTGTTCAGCTTTACGGATGCGGCATATCCCGCGATCACGCCAGAACCGAAGGGATTGATCACACCCTGAATGACGATATTTCCGACCGAAATGAAGCTCTGTTGGAGAATGCTCGGTACTGCAACCGCGGCAAACTTTTTCAGTATCTGACCTGAAAAAACCGGAATATGCTTCTCCGTTTTCATTTTTCCAAGCCGCCGGAACACAACGAAAACCGCAAGCAGACAGCTGACACCCTGACATAAGAACGTTGCCCAGGCGACACCCGCTACCCCCATATCCAATGCCGTGACAAACAGAATATCCATGCCGATATTCGCAAGCGACGAGATCGCCAAAAAAATAAACGGCGTTCCGGAATCCCCGAGTGCCGAAAAAACACCGGTCGCAATATTATAAAAGAATACAAACGGAAGTCCCCAGATATAAATATCAAGGTACAGCTTGGAATCCGCCAGCAATTCCTGCGGTGTATGGATGAGTCTGAGCAGCGGGTCGCAGAAGAGCAGTCCGATTCCCATCAGAACGGCGCAGACGACCGCGCTGGAATGCATTGCCGTAGAAACGGCGGTTTTCATTTTTCCGTATTCCTTTGCACCGAAAAACTGCGATACGATCACCGAACAGCCGATATTGCATCCAAAAGAAAATGCAAGAAAGATCAAGGTGATCTCATAACTGTTCCCGACAGCGGCAAGCGCATTTTCTCCGATGAATTTTCCTGCGACAAGGCTGTCTGCAATGTTGTAAAGCTGTTGGAACAGAATGCTTCCGAACAGCGGCAAGCAGAATTTCCACAATACCGTTCCGGGTTTTCCAACCGTTAAATCCTGATTCATGTCGTTTTTCCTTTCGTTTTCGTTATTTCTTCATCGGAACAGCAAGCAGCACGGCGGCATAAGAAAGCATGGCGCCCAGTCCGTAAAAGATGATGAGCCAATCCGATGCGGTGAACGCCGCTCTGACCGCTCCGACAAGGAAACCCACCCCCATCGCAAGCAGGACAAAAATTTCCGTTTTGTCGGCCTTTGCACCTTTGCTTGTATCTGCATCGTACTGTGCATAATGGATGACCCTTGATGCCATTGCAAGGCAAAATGCTGATACTGTAAGACATTCCAATAAAATTGACATACCGTTCCTCCTGTAATTCACAAAATATATCTTGATTTCCAACGGCATATATATTATAATACTTTTACGTCCATATGTAAAATGTATGTTTGATATTGACTTCATATCATTCTGACATGACAGGAGGAGAACCATGAATATCAGTTATGATTATTACCGGATTTTTTATTACACTGCAAAATATCGCAGCATCACACAGGCGGCGGCAGTCCTGATGAACAACCAGCCGAACGTCACACGCACGATAAAAAATCTTGAAAACGAACTCGGATGTATCCTGTTTACCCGCTCCCGCCAAGGTGTTCAGCTGACACCGGAGGGAGAAAAGCTGTTTGAACACATCCGCATCGCGTTTGAACATATTGAAGCCGGTGAGGAAGAACTGGCATTGAACAGAACCTTGCAGAGCGGAACGGTTTCCATCGGTGCAAGCGAAGTCGCTCTCCACTGTCTTTTGCTCCCGATCTTAAAAGAATACCGCCAGCTTTATCCGGGGATCCGCATCCGTGTTTCCAATCACTCGACCCCGCAGGCGGTATCTGCTTTGAAAAACGGGCTTGTTGACATTGCTGTGGTGACAACACCTGTGGATATTCCACAGTCCTTAAAATGTACCGTCATAAAAAATTTCAGTGAGGTCGCCGTGTGCGGAACGGCATTTTCACAGTATGCCGGAAAAGAGATGCGCTTGTCGGAAATCGCGGAACTGCCCGTGATCTGTCTTGGTGAGCAGACAAAAACATATGCGTTTTATTCGGATCTATTTCTGAAACACGGACTGCAATTTTTCCCAAGTGTGGAAGCGGCAACAGCAGATCAGATTCTGCCGCTGGTCAGGAACAATCTGGGAATCGGCTTTGTTCCCAAAGCGTTTCTGGAACAGTCGAACGCAGGGGAAGCGGTCACCGTTCTGAACCTGAAAGAACCGATTCCGCAAAGAAGCAT
>JAFUPC010000058.1 GCA_017481495.1 Clostridia bacterium | reverse complement strand
GTTGCATCGCCACCGATATTTCCAAGAGTCAGACCGTTCAGTTTCAGAGAAGTGAACGATGCCATGCCGCTGTTAACTTTTACAACGACCTGGATTCTGCCATCGTTATCAGTATAGCACTTTGCCAAATCAATCGTGTAGTACTGTTCCGTACCGCTCGTAACCGTTGTAAGGGGCTGCCAAGCAAACGAACCGTCAGAACCGAGAACACCGAAAGTGATTTCCGCATTCATACCGGTAGAACCTGCACCGTAGAACAGACCTTCGTCAACCGCATGAACTGCAATCTGGAGATTGTTTACGGTTGCACCCGATGTCTTTGTGACATAGAATGCAAGTGCGCTGTCAAGACTGTTACCGGACATATACACTTCATTATTCGGACCTTCCATCAGATATTCATTGATGCTGTCAACCTGATTTGCCTTATAAATTTTCGTGTTATTGTCCCCAGTGGTTGCGGAATCTTCATATGTTTCATCGACATACTGTTCCGTCCATGTTGTCGTTGCTGTTCCGAGTGTCATGGTTGCGCCGTCGTAAGTAACAGCGGCAATATAACCGTTCAGAATTTGGTCGCGGATTTCAACGAACTGCGCACCCTGCTCTGTTACAAGGTAATATCCATCAGTATCCTTTTCTTCCATCGGATTGAAGATTCTGATACCGTCAATATACAGCTTTGTCGGAATGATTGTCGGTTCTCCGTTTGCATCGAGAGTATTATAATCTCTTGCAGGGACACCGGAAATTGCAACCGTGTATGTGCCGTATGTGAGATCGTCAACTCTGATAACCGGAACCTGATAGATTTCTTCTGTGTCGCCGTTGGCGCCGTTGTCAAATTCCGTGATGACCGGAATATTCTTGACGGTTTCGCCATTCTGCGTGACCTTGACGGTCATTGTTGCGGAATCATATGCATTGGTACGGCTGATGATTTCAAAACCGGTACCGGTGAATGTGAATGTCGCAACTTCGCCGGATTCTTTGATGGTAACAGTTGTAATCGTACCTGCACTTGTGTCGGAATTGTTCTGGTATGCTTTGTCCTGACCATAGTTCTGGGTCTGGTCGTTGGACTGGGTTTTATCAGAAGAAGAACCGATTTTTTCAAATTCATTCGATGTTCCATCAGTTTTCTTGTCTACTGCCGCGAAATCGTCCTCGTAGTAAACAACGTTTGCAGGAAGAACATGAATGTTCTTGTACATCTCAACTTCTTTATTGATGTTGAGTTCGCCGTCAATTTCAGAGGGCGTAGTGCCGACTTCGTAGACATTCACAGCGACCTGTGCGCTATAGATGTCTTCCATAAACGCATCGGGCGTAAACATGATTGTCTGACCGTCGATTGTGAAATCGCCTGCTTTTGTTTCTACATTATTGGAAGAAGTAAACGTAATTTCATTCGGCGAATATGCGCCATTGGAACCGATACCCAGAATGGTGGTATTTGTACTCCGTCCCGGAACCGTCAGCGTATCATTCTTGACAAGCTCACCGCCTGCCGTCAAATCAACACTTAAACCGTAGTCAAGGACATACACGCTGTCTGCAACATCGGTGACGTTGACAAGAACGGGAACGACAACAGTCTGGGAACTACTGCCATAGGTAAGTTTCAAATAAAACACATGGGAACCGGTTACTTTATAATTGACTGTAATATTGCTGGTTGCCGATGTTCCACCAATAATAACATTTTCGTTCGTTGTTGCGTAACCGTTTCTGGTCGTGATTTCAATTTTTTTAACATTATCAGATGTCAAACCAGATGTACCATACAAGAAATTGTTTTCTTGATTTGCCGCAGCATTGACATCTTCAACCAATTTTTCGACAGGGATTTCAAGCTTATGATTTGCCCACTGATAATACATCGGATCAGCGGGAACAAATACTCGCATATTGTCCTGACCTTGAAGTTTTTTACTTCCGTTAGAGTTGGTTGCAGTAGCATACACAATATTATTGAATACGCCTTTGTCCTGTTGTGCTTTGGTCAGTTTATAACCAATACCGCGAATCTGAATTGTCCAACCATTCGCCAGACCATGCAGTTCTTCCGTGCTTTCCCGGGAAACCTGCGTTGCTCCGGTCAAGTCTGTCAAAAACTGCTTCAATTGCGTAGAATCAGAGAATGTGTAGTAAGTCTCATTTCCGTTATTATCAGTTACAACGGCTTTCAAATCGGTTACTTCCAAAGTTCCGCCGCTTGTGTCACACACATTGGAACCGGTAATTTTCAAACCGTTATCATAACCGATTACGACACCAATATCGTTATCTGTGAATGTGTAATTGTAAAGGTTTACCTCACTTTTGTTGGTAAGGCTGAATCCATATTCAACAACACCATCCTTGTTTACGACACTACCGAAATCAATCTGCGTTCCGTCAACATATGCAGTTTTCTCTACATTCATCGTAGGGTCTGTCACTCGGATATTGGTCTCAATGCACATATTCGCACCGACACCGTGACGTTCCATATAGTAGAAGTTAAATGCATAAGTGTCGCCATCTACCAATCCCAAAATGTCTGCATAATCATTGACATTCATCGTGACATTCGTAATTGAATGCGCACCACCAATATCAAGGACAAGTTTACCATCAATGAACAGATAAACGTCATCATAACCCTCAAATGTGAAAAATAATTCATCATCTGCATGATAAACAAATTCACCCTCGGAAGCAATGGCGTAGTTATAATTTCGATTCACATAAGTATTGCCACCGGAAGTCGTGCTTGTAACACCGGGGTCAAGAAAATACGGACTTTCCGTAACACCATTCGTATTATTCCCTTTCTCATTAACGATTGGCAATAACGGATAGTATGTAGTCGTATTACTGTTATCTTCTTCGTAATAATACATTGTTTTTCCGGCAGCAGATGAATTTTGAATTGTGTTTTCATCTTCATCATAAACAACTGCCGAAGTTGCACTTGCAGGTGTTGCACTTGTCGCAAAACCGCCATCAAAAATATAGACTTTTTTACCGTCAGAATCGGTTGCAGAACTTAAAACCAAATAATCATAATCATCCATAACATCATTATATGAGTTATCGACAAATATATTATTCAGTAAAAAGTAAGCGGCATCCATATATGTGGTTATATTATCACGCACTGTATCCCATGTTCCAATAAGTGATTTTTTGGATGTTGCACTATATGTACCCAAGGATGCACAGTGATTTCTGAGCCATTGTGCCAAATCAATATTGCCGTACCTGTCATCTGCCGTGCCTTTTACGAACTGATAGTTTTTATATCCGGTAGAAGAATCAATTTCGGGAATAGTCAAAGCACCTTGCAATATTTCCGCGACATATTCTATTGTTGCCTGTTTGTAATAAGGTAAACCATTCTTGAGTTCACACTCAAGCATACCTGCTGTTGCAATACCTAATGCACCGAACGTTCCCTGTAATTTATAATCATAACCGAAATCATATGTCGATACATCAATCTCACCAACATCACCATAGGAATTTAACATATGGATACCGGCAGAACTTTTCGCAGTACCGATATTATCATCAGTTGTATTTGATCCATACGCCGTAGTTCTGGAATATCTCAACAAACCAAATGCACGGTTATCACCGGTATAATGATATGTTTCACCTGTATATTCAAGTGCGGATGCTCCAAACTCGCATGCCGCTGTATTCGAAGAAAAGAACGCGATATAAGCAATACCGATGGAAGAAATATTAGGGAAATAAGGATAAACACCATAAATTTTATTAATGTCTTTCCATCCAGACATTGAAGATAAATCTACAACTACATATTTCCACGAAGTTTTTCGGTTATCGTATTCAAATGTAGTATAGAATTTGCCTCCGACACCACCATCGGTTGAGTTATCTGCGTTTACATATACGCCAGCAGTCTCCCCATTACTACCGCCATTGGAACGATAGACCAAAACCATATATTGCATACTATCTTTGGCATATGACGAACTGCTTGTCCCATCTATACTAAAATCAACTGCGCATGCAGCCGTCGTTCTATTCCAGTTTAAATATGTCAAACTTGCCGTATTACCAACGGTAGCCGAACCACTTGTATAAGAACGACCAGCCCACTTTACACCACTATACGATGTTTTTCCCAATGTGTAATCTACGCCAATGGTGAATGTCGGTTTTGATACATTTTCCGCTCTCATCCATTGATTAACATTTGCTGACCCCTGCGTTTCAGCATATTCAAAAAGCATACCATCATTCAGATAATCATATATCTTAATAGGTAAACTAATAGTATCTTCGGTATTAATATCGGTGTCTAAACCTGTTTCGCCTGCTTCCAGTGTCCCCACTGTAGCCGCCGAAACCGTCAGCGGCAGCATGGTCATAACCATTGCCAGAACAAGAAACATCGACAGAACGCGCTTGCTCTTGTTTCTTATTTTCATTGTTTATATCCTCCTTGTGTTGGATTAACAATTTAACTGCTCCATCCGACGCGGACGATTTCCGAAGTCTCCTCCGAAAAATGCCCTGCCGTGGAGCTGATTGTCTCGCCGGGCGCGATTTCACCGAAATCCACCCGATACGTAATCCCGCCGAGATAATTTCCGTCCGTGTGTACTGTTTTATAACAGACAAACACGCCCTCCATTATCTCCGGGGACACGTTTTCCGCAGTCAGCGTCGCCGTTTCCGCATCAAACGTGAATCGGACCCTGTCCGCAGCCGCATCGCCGTCCGTGACGGTATCGCGGTATGCGGTCACGCAGTCGAGCACCTTGATGCTCTGCGGGTTTTCGGGGGTCATCTGCGATGACTCCATCACCCACGCGCGCGTGCCTGCGGGCATTCCCGTTGCGACAAATACCGCCGTCTCCCCGTCGATATCCACCGACACGGTCGCCAAGTCGAGGTATTTCCCGGAATTGTTGGCAAGCAGCACCGCGATGACGCCCGTCACCGCCGCATCACTGCCGTCCTCCACATACTGCCCCGTATACAGCCCGAAGTCCTCGCACACGATTTCTCCCGCCGCCAATGCGCCCGTGGCATCTGTGGTGTCCGGAATCACAGGAGAACCGCCGCTGCCGGCAGTCTGTCCACTCTCCTGCGTTTCCCCGTCTTTCATTCCCGACGATAATGTCATTTCCTCCTCGGAAACAGCGGTTTCCGTCGCATCCTGTCCCGATGTGACGGCCTCGGTCTCCGACGTCGCTTCTCCCGGAATTGCATCTGTCATTGATGTTCCGGGCGGGGCGGAAACGCTCTGCGTACCGGCGGTCTGTCCTCCTCCGGTCAGGTCTCCGTCCCCCGGCGGCGCGTCCGTCGCTCTGCACGCAAGCAATACCATCGCCGCCGTCAGCATACCGGCCGCAAACCGTATTACCCTTGCACATCGCGCGGAACGTCTCCGCCTGTGTCTTCGGTTGTCTCCCGGCATCGCGTTCCTCCCTTTCTTTTATGAAAAATTTGATCTTCGCAATGAATATACCTCGCCCGTGTGTGACGATTTACATTCGATATTATTATATCACAAACCGTATTTGATGTCAAGTTGTATTTTGAAATTTCCGGAAGATTTTGATGAATATTTTGGGGGATTTCGGCGGAGATTGAGAGAATTTGAGAAAATATGGAAAAAGGATGCCGGGGTGGCATCCTTTCAAGCGTTATTGGGTTCTGTCCGTAATCAATCTTTTTTCATTTTTTCAAATGCTTCATCAAGCGGCATTCCCTCTCCGCGCATCGCCTGCCTGTAACTTCTCATCAGCATCTCATGAAATTCTTCATCCGTCATTTCATCTCTGGCTTTCAATTCAACACGACTCATGTCGGCACCACCTTTCTATCATTATATCACAAAAACCGCATAATTTCAAGATTCCGGAAAATATAATTATTTTCGCAAAACCACTTGACAAAATTTTCTTTTCGTGGTATAATATATAAGGTTTCAGGACAACTATGCGCCCTTAGCTCAGCGGATAGAGTGCCCGGCTACGAACCGGTAGGTCGGAGGTTCGAATCCTCTAGGGCGCGCCACGAAAAGCACTGCTTTGCCAGTGCTTTTTTCAATGATATCCGGGCATTCGCCCGTCATCCTGCACAGCAAGATGAGATGGTGATTTATACCATGCGGGTATGATATCCGCTTCGCGGATGATGAATGAAAAAGTTACAATCCCCCGGATATTATATCATATGGCGGATGCCATATATCATATCGCGAAAGCGATATATCATTATTACACACTCTAAACCGGAATGTACCGTCATGTGCATTCCGCTTTTTATTTTCCGAAACCACTTGAAAAACGGAATATTCTGTTGTATAATATAATATGATGAATTCCCAAAGAAAGGATATCCAAATATGAACAAACAAGAAAGATACGAACTTTTCACCGCTCCCGGGGCAGAATGGCGCGCCAAGCCTTTCTGGTCGTGGAACGGGGAGCTTCGGGAAGACGAAGTGCGGCGGCAGATCGGCGTTATGCAGGAAATGGGACTGGGCGGGTACTTCATGCACTCCCGCGCGGGACTGATTACCGAATATCTCGGCGACGAATGGTTTGACTTAATCAACGCCGGCGCCGATGAAGGCGAAAAACGCGGCATGGAAGCGTGGCTGTACGACGAGGACCGCTGGCCCTCCGGCAGTGCGGGCGGCAAAGTCACCGTTGACCCGCAGTACCGCATGAAATCCATCTATATTTACGAGCAGGCACCCGAAACCTTTGTCCGGGACGACGACATGATCGCCGTTTTCGCGGCAAAGCTGGACGGCATCGACCTGTGGGGCTATTTCCCTGTTCCAGTGGGCGAATCCCTCTCCGATGTCATCGCGGCGCACAAAGAAGAATTCTCCGCTAAACCCGGTGTCTGGCGGGCGCTTTCTTTCAAAATCGTTCCCGATGCGCCCAATTCCAACTACAACGGCACGACCTACATCGACACGATGAGCCGCCGCGCGACCGACCGTTTCATTGAACTGACCCATGAAGAATACAAAAAACGCTGTGGGGAGCGGCTCGGCACATCCATCAAGGGCATTTTCACCGATGAGCCGCACCGCGGTCACGCAATGGACAACCGCCGCGAGGAAAACGGTGTGATCTCCTGCGCGATGTGCTGGACGGACGATCTGTTTGAGGAGTTTTCCGCGCGGTACGGTTATGATGCAAAGGCAGTTCTGCCGGAGCTGTTTTACAGACCGGAGGGAGACCGGTTCGCGCCCGTCAAGCACGACTGGTTTGACCTTGCGGACAATCTGTTTCTGGAACGGTTTGCAAAGCCCATCAACGATTGGTGCGAGGAAAACGGCATCATGTTCACAGGTCACGTTCTGCACGAGGATTCGCTGACGAACCAGTCCGTGCCGCAGGGGTCGCTTCAGCGATTCTACGAATACATGGGCGCGCCCGGCATCGACATTCTTTCCGAGGGCAACCGGTGCTACTGGGCGGCAAAGCAACTTTCCTCCTCCGCAAGACAGCTCGGCAAGAAATGGCTGCTCTCCGAGCTTTACGGCTGTACCGGCTGGCAGATGTCGATGAAAGGTCACAAGGCGGTCGGCGACTGGCAGGCGCTGTTCGGCATCAACCTGCGGTGTCCGCATCTGTCGTGGTACACGATGGAGGGCGAGTCGAAGCGCGACTATCCGGCGAGTATTCTGCATCAGTCCCCGTGGTATCCCTATTACGGCACGGTGGAAGATTATTTCGCGCGGTTCGGTGTGTTCATGACCGAGGGCAAGCCGATCTGCGACGTACTGGTCGTCAATCCCATCGAATCCGTCTGGTCGCAGAGCTATCTCGGCTGGGCAAACTGGATCTCCCCGACGGGTTCCGATGTTCAGAAACTGGAAGGCATTTATGCGCAGACATTCCATATGCTGACCGACAACCACATCGACTTCGACTACGGCGATGAACAGATGATGGAACAGCATCACACCTTCTCCCGCGATGAGGACGGAACACCGCTTCTGTGCATCGGAAACCAGTCCTACCGCGTGGTCGTCATCACCGGCATGGAGACCATCCGTCCGACAACACTTGCCATCTTAAAAACATTCACCGACATGGGCGGACGGGTTATCTTCGCCGGTGACCTGCCGGCATACATCAATGCCAGCGCAGACGATGCGCCCGCGGCATTCGCAAATGAGTCCTGCATCTGCGTGCCGTTTGAAGAGGATGCCCTCGTTTCCGCTGTGAAGATGTTCTCACAGAATCCCGTTTCCGTTGTCAGAGAATCTGGCAGCGCCGCAAAGGACATTTTCGTGCAGATGCGCAATTACAAAGACGGCACCGCCGGCTTTGTCCTTCTGAACACGAACCGCGAAGCGGACAGCGGCACACTCAATGTGAAGATCGCGTCTTCCGTGCCGCTTTCCGTGGAACAGTGGAATTTTGAGGACGGTTCCCGTCTGGATGCGGACGGACTCTGCACCTACGCGGACGGTGTTCTCTCCATCCACACTTCCCTGCCCGCCGCCGGGACTGCGGCATTCGTTCTCACCTCGGAAAAGGATGGAACGCTTACACCCGTTCCCGCCGCAATGACACCCGGCGATACCCTGCGCATTCACGGCCGGTTCGCGTATGAATTGAACGAGCCGAACGTCTGCGTGCTGGACTTCGCGCGGTTCCGTTTCAATGACGGCGCATGGAGCGAGGAAAAGGAAATTCTGAAAATCGACCAGATGGTGCGCGACACCGTCGGCATCGAGCGCCGCGGCGGCGAAATGCTCCAGCCGTGGTATGCGAAACTGCACGACAAGCAGGTCTACGGCAAGGTCGAGGTCGAATACACCTTTGACATCGACGAGATTCCCGCAGATGATGTCATTCTTGCCGGCGAACGTCCGGAGTTGATGCATTATTCGGTCAACGGTGTTCCAGTCACGAACACGGACATCAACGATTTTTGGATCGACGACTGCTTCAAGAAGATGCCCGTTCCGAAGTCCGCCTTGAAAAAAGGCAGAAACACTGTCACGCTGACCTGCGATTTTATGCGTACAACGAACCTGGAAGCGTTGTATCTCATCGGTGACTTCGGTGTCCGCATCGACGGTCATACCCGCACGCTGACCACGCTTCCCGCCACCATTGCCAACGAGAATCTGGAAAACGCGAACCTGCCGTTCTACACGGGTGAGGTAACGTATCTGCTCACGCCGGAAATGTATGCGGATATGCTGAATCCTGACGACGGTGCGCGCATTCTGCTCTCACCCGAAGCGTTCACCGGAAGCCTTGTCCGTATCACAGCGGACGGAATGGATGAGATCCGCCTCTGCTGGGATCCTTATGAAGCAGATGTCACGGAAGTTGTCCGGGCAAAGAAAACCATCCGTGTCACGGTCGTCGGAACACGCCGCAACGTGTTCGGCCCTCTGCACCTGGTTCCCGCCATTCACGGTGCTTACGGTCCGGGACATTTCGTCACAGGAGGGGATGCCTGGTCGGATGATTATGTGCTCATCGACAGCGCGCTGACCGGGATTCTTCTGAAAAAATACAAATAAAAGCAAACAAAAAGCTTCCGCTGGTATTGTGTCGGCGGAAGCTCTATTTTATTCGGTGAGTGCAATGTCATTCGTTGAATGTGTCATTCATCAAATGCGTCGATTGTTTTTGCGTATTCCGTTTCGATTTTTTTGTTGATCTTCTCAACGGCGGAAACGATATCTTTTCCGTTCGCGATGGAAACATACATAGTTCCGCTGATGTCACCCCAGTTGTAGACATATGCCGGTTCAAACCGTCCGCTGTCAAACACGATGTCAAGCGATGTAACACTTGCTTCGTCCCGTGTCAGCTTGCTGCCGAGCACCGTCTCGTAATAGACCGGCCGCACGATCTCATGGGACTTGATCGCCATCGCTTCCAGCACCGTCGCCGTCATCTCCGCATCCGCATTCGTCACAGGCAGGCAGACACCGAGTGCGTTGTGGTAGACCGGGGAGATGTATTCATCCGCTTCATTGTTTTTCGGCATGACGATGATACCGAAATTGCTGTCCATATCACGCAACTGAGACAACGTACCGACCACTTCGATGAGGAACAGACTGCGCCCATCCAGGAATACCTGGTTATATGCGCCGATGGAGGTCACGACATCCTTCGCACCCTTGGTTCCGTTTGTCATGACGACCGATGAATCCCCGTACAGTGCCGCGACTTTCCCATAAACATCCACAAAATTTTCATTCAATCCCGCCCAGACCGGAACGCCGTCCGCATCCCGCGACAGGAGCGATCCGCCCATCGCAAGCACCATCGACTGACCGGAATTCTGGTGCGCACAGATGCCATAGGCATCCGAAACCGGAGTCATCGCGCTGTCGCCGTTCAGATCCTCCGATGCAGTCTGCGCCATTTCATACAGCTTGTCGTAAGTCCATTTCCCGTCGGAAACCAATTGATAAGGGTCTTCAAGGTCGTATTTTGCAATCAGATCCTGATTGAACATCATCGCATAATACGACTCGTAGAACATCAGATGCAAATCTCCGATGAGCATGAAGCGCTTGTCGCCGATTGCCATATCGTCAATGGCATTTTTGTTCCACCACACCCGATCAAGTTCAAGTCCGTCCAGTCCGCTGACGTCCAGGAGCTGCTGTTCCGTTGCCGCCGTCATGATCTGGCTGGAAAACAGGGTCATCGCGTCAAAAGCATCCTCTCCGGCGAGAATCGCGTTCGCCGCCGTTGTATAGGAAGTAGAATAGTGCTCAGACTGTTCCACAATGACAACACCGAGTGCTTCCTCCACGGCACGATTGCGTTTGTAAACCGCATCGGACAGCACATCCCCCGTGGATTCCGCTTCGTCAATATGCCAGTAACCCCAGTTTTCCTCGGTCACAAGAAATTTCACTTCCGCGCCGCCGAAATCTGCTTCAGGCAGTTTGTACGGGTCCTCCGTAACCGCCGCCGTGGTATCGGATGCACCGCCGGGCGCATTCGTGACAGACGGATCCCCCGCATCGGTGTTCCCGGCACAAGCGGTCATTGCCGCAACGAGGAACAACGTCACCGCACCTCCAAGGAGCGTTTTTTGTACAGTTTTCATATGGTTAAGCCTCCGTTCCGGATGAATTTCATTCTACTGATAGAATAACACATCCGGACGGATTTGTCAAGGGTTTTTCTGTATTTTTGTTTTGTGGCACACGATTTTTTGCAAAAAAAGGAGCGGGTTTCCCCACTCCCCCTGATCAGAACTCCATACAGGACGAATTCTGTCGCTTATTTGCCGAAATATCTTGCAAGCAGACCTGCGAATGCCTTGCCGTGTCTTGCTTCGTCGCGTGCCATTTCGTGAACGGTGTCGTGGATGGCATCGAGGTTTGCTTCCTTTGCGCGCTTTGCAAGGTCGAACTTGCCGGCGGTCGCACCGTTTTCAGCTTCAACACGCATGGTCAGGTTCTTTTCGGTGGAATCGGTCACGACTTCGCCAAGCAGCTCTGCGAACTTTGCGGCGTGCTCTGCTTCTTCGTATGCCGCCTTTTCCCAGTAGAGACCGATTTCCGGATAGCCTTCGCGGTGTGCAACACGCGCCATTGCCAGATACATACCGACCTCGGTGCACTCACCTGTGAAGTTGGCGCGGAGATCGTCGATGATGTCCTGGGAAACACCCTGTGCGACACCGACGGTGTGTTCTGCTGCCCAGGTCATTTCACCCTTCATTTCCTCGAACTTGGATGCCGGTGCCTTGCACTGCGGACATTTTTCGGGAGCCGCATCACCTTCGTGGATGTAACCGCAAACCTTGCAAACGAACTTCTTCATACTTTTTTCCTCCTGTTTTAAAAGCAACTTTTGAATTTTTATGTTGGATTTTGTCTACTGTCTTTGTGTACTTTTGAGGGTTTGAAGATCCCGCTGTCATCTGCGGGAACCTTCGTTTTTGTCCTCTTCCTGAGTACGATATTATTATACACCATTTTGGTGGATTTGTCAAGGGGTTTTCGAAAAATATTTTTCACTTTTTTAGTGTATTTTTGAAAGCATCAGAAATTCGCCCCGTTCCATCCCCAATGCGCGACCTCTTCATACCGGACATAAATGCGTTCAGCGGGAACATCCAGTGCTTTCGCAAGCGTTTTCGTCAGCGCATCGGTCAGGTTGTCGAGATCCCGCTCGTTTGCGCGGCCGTAGATCTGCACCTCAGCAATGGCACACGGTGCATCGCTTCCCTTGAAATACAGCGCGGCATCTCCTCTGACCTCGACCATCAGCCAGTCCTCGCTTTTTCCGCGGATGAGCGTGATCGCCTGCCCGCAGGCGGATTTGATTTTGTCGGCGGTTTCTTTGGTAACGGTTCTGTTTGTGGTGGTTCTGATAAACGGCATAAGTTCAAGTCTCCTTTTTGGTTTTCGATATGAGATATACGCGGCCCGAATATCCGCCGCGCGCCTGTTTCTTTTCCTCTTTGATGCGCACAATATCGTCAAATGACATACTGTGCAGTCCATCTGCATCATGCAGTAAATCTGCACTGTGCAGTTCAGCCGCCGCATCGACCAGTTCCAGAAGATCGGCAAGCTCCGCGGGCGTTCTGTCCTGCGCGTATTCCCCGGCTTCCTCAAACAGTTTATCGCACAGCGCGCGGTGATATTCGTCCTCTGACAGCACCCGTGTGCGGGGAACATATCCCTCTTTTATAATCATGTCCGGGATTCCGTTCCGCACCAGTTTGTTGTAAACGACAGTATTGCTTGCAGCACTTCCGTCGTCCTCCCTGCGCCGGAACGTGCAGTGGTGATAAAATGCAATGTCTATATACGGTGAGCTCCGGCAGACCGCATTTTCCACGGCAAGCATCCGCTCCGCCCAGCCGGGGTCGGTCTTATACCGGTTGTCCTGCAATGCCCAGAACACGCGCACCGCACGGGTGTCCTCCGGGGAAAATTCCGGCGCAAGGCGCGCAATGTCCGCATCTTCATAATACCGGATGCGCCCGAAATTCTGCGCCGGGCTTTCCCCGCCCGAAAGCAGGGACAGTACCTCTTCGATGTTGTTTTCAAACACGACCTTCTGCATCACGCGCCCCGCGTGATTGTGCTTGACGACCGACAAAAGACCGCCCGGCACGAGTAAACGTGCAAATTCCGACAGAATTTTCCGCCGCTCCTCATCACAGGTGTATTCCAGCACATTGTGGCACAGAATCACGTCAAACGATGCCGGCGGAAACGCAGATAGCACGCGGACGTCGCCAGTGTACATTTCATAGTCGTGTTCCCGATACCGGTTTTCCGTCATTTCCGCATCCGGTTCCACGGCGACAACGGTGTTTTTTTCTGCCAGAAGGTCCGCTGTGACCCCGAAGCCCGCACCGAAATCGAGAATGCGTTTTCCGCGGAGGTCGGAGAGCTGTTTTTCGATCACCCGATAATAAAGCTGTCCCCACGGCGTGCAGATGTTGTCGTAATAGGTCTGCAAAGACGGTCGCATCTTCCTTTTCCTCTCCTCATTTAACTCTCGGATATTTCGGCATATTCCAGCGGTAATGCGTTGCCAGAAACCGGATGAGCAGAATGGCGGCGACCGCCACATACAGTGAAGCCGTCGTCGGACAGCCGAGCTTCGGCAGATAAACGTACAAAACCGCCCCGAAGATCGCCGCAAGCGCGTAGATATGCTTCTGCAATACTACCGGAATTTTGCCGATGAGCATATCGCGGAGCATACCGCCGCCGATACCCGTCACCGTACCGACGAACACGGACAGAAAGGCGTTGTCCCGATAACCCGCATTGTTCGCCGCATCCACGCCGATGATGACGAAAATCGCAAGTCCGACGGCATCAAAGGCGTTGAGCAGCTGTTCATACCGTTTCCGGCCGTACTCCACCGTTTCGCCAAAGGAATATTCCAGTAAAAACACCGCAAGCGACACCCCTGCGGCAACCAGCAGATAGGTCGGATTGCGGAACGTCGCGGGCGGTGTGACACCGAGTAGAAGGTCGCGGATGATACCTCCGCCCACCGCCGTAATGCAGCCGAGCACGATCGCGCCGAAAACGTCGAGCGATGCCTGTGCCGCGGTCAGTACCCCGGAAATCGCCGCCGATGCAACACCGATCAGCTCCGCTAAATCAAATAAAGTCGGGTTCATAAAAAATCCTTATTTCAGATATTGGGTCAGAAACTGCATTTCCTCATAAAAGCGTTTTACCTTCGGTGATGCGGCTTCCGTGATGCCGGGATGCACCCACCATGGCACTTCAAGACACCATGTCAGGCGCAGGGCGTGTTCTGTATCGTCCGCCGTCAGCGGGCGGAACACAGCATATCCGTCGGCAAATGCGCGGACATATTCCTCCCGTAAACCATTCCCGTCAAAGGCAAGCGACAAAAGCGCCCGCCCGACGTCGTGCAGCGGATAGGAATACTGTACCCGGTCAAAGTCCACGATGGCGGACAGCGCATCTCCCGAAAACAAAAGATTGTCGGCGGAAAAATCCTCATGGCAGACGGAACGCCGCTGAACGTCAAAATATTCCGGCGACACCGAGTCAAGCACACGCAATAATTCCTTTGTGGAGATTGACCACGCGCCCGGGTTGATCTCCCCGTCGGCTCCGCCGCTTCCGTCACTGAGTCCCGCGATATGCCGGGACAGCGTTTCATATACGCGTGCCCCCGCAAGCGGATAATGCAGAACGCCCTCACACGGCAGTGCCTCAAACACGCGGTGCATCTGCCCGCAGGCTTTACCAAGAGAGCGCATCTGCGCCGGTGTCACATTGCGCGCGGTTATGGTTTCCCCCTCGCACCAGGTCATGACCATGTACGCAATCCCTTCCGCCGGCCGCCGGATGATCGCGCTGTTCAAAGACAGCATCCGCGGTGTCGGAATGCCTGCTTCATGAACCAGATTCGCCATCCGGAGCGCCGATTCGATATGCGACAGTTTTTCCTCGGAAAAGCGTTCATAGCTGAACTGCTTGACAAGATACGCACCGGTCGGGGTGACGAGCTTCCATTTCCGGTTCAGCCAGCCGCCGGAGACGGGGGTGATGGTGGTCGGGGTGAGGTGATGGTGGGAGATAAGGTCGTTTATGATGTGGATGTCCATTTACAACCGATATTATTCTTTATACGCTTCCCGCAGTACCGCGATCTCCCTTGCATACCCGTCGTTGTCCTCCTGCGGGGTTTCGAGATAAAACGGCAGATGCCGCAATGCAGGGTGATTGATGACATTCACGATCGCATCCAGTCCGATGTGTCCCTCTCCGATGCGGGCATGGCGGTCTTTGTGCGCACCGGGCGGGTTCATACTGTCGTTGATGTGGACGGCGCGGAGACGGTCAAGCCCGATGATGCGGTCAAATTCCTCCAAAACCCCGTCCGGATTTCCGATGATGTCATATCCTGCATCGGAGACGTGGCAGGTGTCGAGACACACGCCGAGCTTTCCGTTCAGCTCCACACGGTCGATGATGGCGCGCAGTTCCTCAAAGGTACGGCCGACCTCACTGCCCTTTCCCGCCATCGTTTCCAGAAGCACTGTCGTCGTCTGATCGGGTGTCAGAACGCGGTTGAGCATATCGGAGATCAACTCGATGCCCTTTTCCGTTCCTTGCTTGACGTGGCTTCCCGGATGGAAATTGTAGAGATTGCCGGGTGTGTATTCCATGCGGCGCAGGTCATCCCGCATCGTGTTTTCGCAGAATTCCAGAACCTTCGGATCCGCCGCCGCAGCATTCAGCGTATACGGCGCATGGGCAAGGATCACGTTGATGCTGTGTTCCCCACAATAATCGTGAAACGCGGCGATGTCCTGTTCACTTATGTCCTTTGCCGCGCCGCCGCGCGGATTGCGCGTGAAAAACTGGAAGGTGTTCGCACCGATGCGCACGGACTCCTTCGCCATTGCAAGGTATCCGCCTGCGGCGGACAGATGACAGCCGATGGTAAGCATAGAATTCTCTCCTTATCTTTTTTCAATTCGTCTTTTCCGTGACAATGTCGACGGTTGTCTTTGCGTAAACCTCAAAGGTGTAGGTATTTCCCTCGATATAAGTTGTTTTCGGTCCGATCTTGACGTTCATCCCGACGACCGTGTATCCCTCATCCGCCGTCGCTGTGACCGTGAGTTCCGTGGAATCGCGGTAGCGCAGAGACAGCGCGCCGTCCTCCGCCGTGATGCCGCCGACCGTAACGGATGCGTTTTTTGCAGTCGTCGTCACGGTGTCAACGGTGACGTTTAACTTGTCCTGCAATTCCCGGATGAAATTGGCGGTGCGCTTTTTCAGAAAATTCGCCGCCAGGTCAATGTGCCGGTACCAGTTTTCCATCGAACCGCCGTCGCCGCGCCAGCGCAGGAAGTTCATTTCGATGTACGGGGTCAGTTCTCTTTCGTATTCGTTCAGAAGCGCAAGCGTGATGTCGGAATCGAACACCGTATTGCAAAGCTCCAGTGCGCGGTCGGCAAAGCGCAGACGGAACTGCACGTTTTTAAGCAGCCGCTTCATCAGCTTGCCGCAAACGGTGTCCTCGGTCAGCGCGTGCGCGAACATCCGCTGGTCGGGAGATGTGGAATGTCCGATGCCGAAGTCCATGTCGGACAGCACCCACCGCCAGCGCGTATCCAGTCCCGACGGGTCGCCCGGATCCTTGTTTTTCCAGACCTTGATGTTGTTGCCCGGCCAGTCGGTGTTGGCAAGATAACAGGATGTAATAAAGAAATCCGTGAAATTGTCAAGATCCATGCGTTCCTCAACATATGCAAACGCTTCTTCCTCGCGCATATCATGCTCCGCCACGTAATCGACCAGGTCGTAGAATTCCTGCTCGTCGCCCGGCTCGCCCTCGTTCAACTCATATTTCGTGTTCCAGCTTCCGGTCAGAAGCGGAGAGATCGTTTCCAGCATCACGAGATTTTCCGGCAGAACGCCAAAGTGGCGGTAGAAATAATCCGTTCCGTACCGCTCCCGCAGGTTGTAAACGCCCCAGAATTCGCCGTTGATGAACAGAAGCGACGGACGGTATGCTTGTGTCGCCGCATTCAGCGTGGTACAAAGCTCCTGCATCAGCGCATCGCGGAAATGGGCGCAGGAAGCATCGTTGCCCGAATTGCGCAGAACGAACGTCTTGTACGCATCGATCGTATTCCCGTTTTCATCGACCGCCGCACCGTCAAAGAGATCGTAGGAAAGCGTTCCGCCGTCCGCGGCGGTTTCCTCCTCGCAGACGTACACGCGCATGGATTTCTGACAGAACGCAAGCGAGCCGTTGCCGTTCATGGCAAGCTGAACATACTGCCTCCCCGCGGTACTTCCGTCCTCCTCAAAAATTTCCATATATCCGTCGCACCGTCCGCGTTCGGCGAAAATATCGTCGGATACCACCGCGTAAATGCCGTTTTCCCCGGTGAAGTCCTCGGGGTCAACGGTGATGTTCATGATGAGAATATCGTCGTAATCATCCATGTCCGGGGAGACGAAATACGTCTCGTAGAGCATCGGACCGTACTGTTCGCCGTCCGTGACACACGCGCGGAGCACACACGCCGCCAGCGTCGGCAGGGTGCGCGGCTTGACCGCGGTGCCGTATTTTTCCATCAGCAATCCGGCGGTATAACCGTACTGTCCGGCAGTGGTGTCCTTGATTTTAATCGGTTTTCCGGAATAAACGTCGAACTTCCGCAGGCTGTCCACGGGGTCAAGGGAAAACACAATATCGTATCCCGGTAAGGTTGACAGCGTGACTTCCACCGTATCGGAATACCGTCCGCCCGCCACATCCGCCACGACCGAAACACCGGAGAGCGGGATGTCCGTGTTCTGTCCCGTGCTGCAAAACGGGGTGTACTGTGTGATGGAAAAGCAGTCCTGCGCCGAAAGGTCGACCGTCATATAAGAGGACAGGTCGGGGGTGCGCAGAACGGCGGTGTTTTTATCAAGACCGTATACATTCGCAGGAAACGGAAATTCACCCGCTGAACCGTTGGCACACGCCCCGAAATATGCAAGCACGCGCCCGCCGGCAAGATCAGACTGGGAAAGCCGCTCCGTGCCCGAAGCAAGATACAGCCGACAGCGTTTGGACGACAGTACAAGGTCGGGAAAATCCGCATCGTATCCCGTCAGCGAAAATTTTTCGCACGCATCGAGATATTCCTCGCCCCCCTCGCCGACCGCCGCCGCACAGCGAATGAGATAGGAGGATTTGCCCGCAATCACCGCATCGGCGGGAAACGGGTAAACGGTGTATTTCTCTCGGTCACCGGAGGCGTACTGGACAGATTTTCCGCCAAACTTGACGGGCGTGTCGGAGGTGTTGTAAAGCTCGATATAGGAATACCGCACCGGGGTGTCGTTGTTGTCGCCTGTGCAGTAGACCGCGCGGAAGATGACCGGATATCCGTCAATGACATCCGCCGGAGCAACGCCGTCCGCACCGACGGTCACATCTGCCGTCACACAACCGGACAGACACAGCACAGCCGCCGCCAGAATACAGAGCAGAACCAAACACCGAACGTGTTTTCCCATACCGCACACCCTCTTTTTATAATGTAGAATTGTGGCGAAAGCCACAAAACACGTCAGAAAATTTATTTTCAGACTTATTCCAATATGTAAACCCGCATATTCCGGATGCCGAACTCGCGCATGACCTCTTCTGTCGCATCCATGAAAATGTCGATGCGATACCCCTTGATGCCGGAACCGATGTCGTCGGCATAACAGACTCCATAATCACCGTAATTGCCCTTGACATAGACCTTCGTTCCGAGCGCAATGACATCCGGGTCGACCGCGATGACGCCCTCGCGCGCCACGGTTCCCGTATAGGTATACCGAGTCTCCTCGTAACCGCCGTAGGCGGTCGCCGTTACTTCAATATAATAGGAATACGCAAACGCACCCTCCGCGCCGTAGACGATGCCGCCCACTCCGCGCCGGAGAACCTCATCCACCGGTGCCGTCACAATTTCGCTTGACAGCACCTCCGTCGAGATGTATTCGCCGTTTTCATAGCGGTTCCGCAGAACCTGCTTTGCAACCCCGTCCGTTCCGTAGGAAATACGTTCCGTCGCGCCCTTCGGGATGGTCTGAACATCTTCATATACTGTGCCGTAGGGAACGGAAACGACTTCCTCGGTCTCCTCATAGGTGACGCAGACGACCGTGACCGTCATCCCCTCCTCGACGACCGTGTCGGGCGAAACGCTGATGATGTCGTCCGTCGTCGGTGTATAACCGACGTCCGCCAGCATATCCGCAACGGTCACGGCAGGCGTTTCCCATGCGAACACCGCGCCTGTCCCGATCTTTACGTTGACCGTACAGGTGACTTCCCCGCCGCCGAGCGCCGGATTGGCACTTGCCCCATCGGCATACAGCGCGGCACGGAACGCCCCCGTCATCGGCTGGGACTGCATCCGGACAGCCGTCATGCACGCGGGAAGCAAAAGCAGTACGACGGCAAGAAAGACGACAGCCGAGAAAATCTGCTTCTTCCGCTGTTCTCTGTACTGATAAAACGAATACCGCCGCCGGAGCCTGTGACGGCGCACGAGCCACGCGACAAGTTCTCTGAATGTCATATCCCGACCGGATGCGCCCTGCATCGCCGGATTCTGCCGTTTTTTATTCCGCATAATGAGCCGTCCTCCTTTCCCGTGCGTTTTTACGTGTCATTTCGATTTGCTTATATAGTATACCATGAAATCCCCGATTTGTCAAGATTTCCGTACATTCATTCTGGAAACCGCCCCAAGGTGGAGTGCGCAGAATGCACAAAAACGACACTTTTCTGCGTTTTTCGCCAAAGAAACAGGAAAACATGGTTTCGGAAAAACAGCTTCGCGAAACCGGATAAAAATTCACCGTTCCGGATTCTGCCCCAAGGCATCGGAACGGTGTGTCTTTTTTATTCGACCACAAAGATGAACGGATAGACATCCTGTCCGCCGTCCACGGTGTAGAATTCAATTTCGGGATACGCTTCCGTGACAACGCGGTGCAGTTCTTCCACGGTCTCTGCATCGGCATCCTTGCCGGTGAACGCGGTGATGAGGTAGATGTCCTCGCCGCCCATTGCGGAAAGCAGCTTCTGCGCCGCCGTGAGCAGGTTCTTTTCCGCAACCATCATTTCTTTTCCGACAAAGCCGATATAGTCTCCGCACTCGATGTGTACGCCGTTTAAGTCCGCATCGCGGATGGATGTGGAGACGAATCCGGTGCGCACCGCCTGCATGGCTTCGGTCAGCATCGCTTCAATGGCATCCGCATCGCCCGACTGGTAGTTCAGCGACGAGATCGCCGCATACCCCTGCCCGAGATCCTTGCTTTCGATGACACAGACGTCACCGTCCTCCCACAGCTGTGCCGCCTGCTTTGCCGCCATGATGATATTGCCGTTGTTGGGGAACACGAAAATGTGCTCTGCGTTGACCGCTTCAAACGCCACAAGGAAATCCTGTGCGGACGGGTTCTGCGTCTGTCCGCCCTGTACAACGGCATCCACGCCGAGATCGCTGAACAGACCCTCGATGCCCTCTCCCATTGCGACCGCGACCGCCGCGAAATCCTTCTTCGGGCGTTTCGGTACGGGGGCAGGTGCGGTATCATTGCTTTCGCTGTGCTGAACGCTCATGTTCTCGATCTTGACCGTCAGAAATTCGCCGTACCGCCGGCAGAAGCCGAGCACCGCATCCGGGGTCATCGTGTGAACGTGCAACTTGACGATGGAATCCGTTTTGAAGCAGACAATGGAGTCGCCGATAGTGACCAGAAAATCAATGATGACCTGCGGGTCAAAAGCTTCGATGTCCGTTTTTTTGTTCTGAAGCTGTAATAACAGCTCCGTACAGTAGCCGTAGGTCATTTCGCTGTCCGGGCCGAACGCGGACAGGTCGGGCGCGGTATTCGTGCTGAGTACCGGCAGATCGTCCATTTCCTCGATGACCTCGCCGAGCAGGATCTTGTAGAATCCTTGTAAAATATAGAACAGTCCCGCGCCGCCGGAGTCGATGACACCCGCTTCTTTCAGAACAGGCAGAATGTCCGGCGTGCGCTGCAGCGAATTGTACATCTCCTTGATGAGGTCGGAGAACACGCCCGTGATGGTACTGCGGTCGTCGATGCGGGTGACGGTGTATTCCACAGCTTCCCGTGCGACCGTGAGAATGGTTCCCTCGGTCGGGGTGATGACGGAGGCGTATGCCTGTCTGACACCCTCCTCAAGCGCCTGTCCGAGCGCTCTGGCATCCGCACGGGGCTGTCCCACAAAACCCTTTGTCATGCCGGCAAAGAACTGGGACAGAATGACACCGGAATTGCCGCGCGCACCGAGCAGCATTCCCTGGGAAAGCTTCTTCGTCACGTCCGCCAGATTGTCCGTATGGATGTTTTCAAGCGCCCTGACACCGCCCTCAATGGTCATGCGCATATTGTCGCCGGTATCACCGTCCGGCACCGGGAAAACGTTGAGATTGTTTACCTCGTCGGCGTTGAAGCGCAGCTGTGCCGCACCGCCGCGTACCATGTTGGCAAACATTTCCCCGTCAAGATATTTATCCGTTTCACTGATGGTATCGTTATGATTCATGATGTCCTCGTGTGTGTGAATTTAATCCTTCCGTTCGTCACCCCAGAAGAACAGTGCGACCGTACCGGGACCGGTATGGCTGCCGATGGTGGTACCGATGCTGTTAATGACGACTTTGCCGTCCAGGTTCGGGAAAGCCGCTTCGATCAGATCTGCCACCGCCCGGGCATCTTCCATGCACGCGGACTGACTGATATAGCATTTTCCGGAATAATTCAGAAGATCCTCCGCGTGTTCCTTCATCATTTCGACAATGCGGCTGATGACACGCTTCTTCGGGCGTACCTTTTCGCGCGGAATGAGATGACCCTCAAAGTCGACATTGAGCAGAGGGCAGATGCCGAGCAGACCGCCGATGGCACCTGCGGTTTTGGAAACGCGGCCGCCCTTGACAAAGAACGTCAGGTCGGAGGAGAAGAACCAGTGGTGTAAACGGAGACGGTTCGCTTCCGCCCAGTCGCCCAGCTCCTCAAAGGACATTCCCTCGTCGCGCAGGTCAGCTAACTTGTCCATCAGAAGACCGTAACCGGAGGACGCCGCAAGAGAGTCGATGATGCGGATCTTTCTGTCCGGATATTTTTCGGCAAGCATCTGCGCCGCGCCGCACGCGGACATATAGGAGCCGGAAATGCCTGAGGACAGGGACAGGTGCAGAATATCCTTGCCATCCGCGAGGAACGGCTCGAAATATTCCATATATTCGCCTGCGCTGACCTGAGAGGTCTTGGTGTCGGCGCCCGCCACCATTGCGGCATAGAACTGGTCAAACGGCATCGTCTGCCCCAGGTCGTCCGGATAATCCTTGCCGTCAAGGAGATAGTGGAAGCATACATAATGAATATCGCGGGAAACAAAATGCGCATGGGACAGGTCTGCCGTTGAGCAGCAGCTTAAAACATAGTTCGCCATGGTCTGGTATTCCTTTCTGGAAAACATCGTATTTGTGTCAATATATCGCTCATAACATCACAGTTAATTATATTTTACCATATTTTCCGTATAAAATCAAGTCCCCGCGGCAGAATTTATGGATTTTTCTTAATAAATTGCAAACATTTCCGCAAAAAGGAACAGCCGCCGTCAGAAAACGGCAGCTGTATACGTTATGATTTCCTCATACTGTTATGAATTCTTCATAATGGTATTATTCACCCATAATACACCGGGCGGCTGTCACAAGCAGACGGCACGCATCGTCAAAGACCGGCTCCGGCATCTTCCAGGACGGGCCTGTCTCAAAGGAGAACACGCCGTCATATCCGATTTCGCGGAGCGCCGCACCGAAGTCCGCCCAGTCGGCTGTGCCGAAGTACGGGAACTGGTGACGGTCGCCTTTTCCGTCGTTGTCGTGAACGTGCATGACACGGATGTCTTTTCCCATCTCGCGCACCGCACCGCCCAGTGTCAGACCTTCGTAGACGTTGACGTGACCGGTGTCAAGGCAGATTTTGAAATGGTCGTCGTTCATTTCGCGGACGAATTTCAGAATTTCGGTCGGAGAACCGATGGAGAAGCGCGGCATTGGCATATTTTCAAAGCAGATATACACATCATGCGCCTTTGCGCACGCCAAAAGCTCGCGCATGAAGACGACGTTAAGTTCCCATGTTTCCTCCGCCTTGCCGGTGTCAAGGTCGTTTGTGCCGAACGGCATGATGGGATGGATGACCCAGTTTTTGCATCCGAGCATCGCGGTGATGTGGATGGAGCGTTTCATCTTCTCCATGCGCTCCGCACGATCTTCGGGCGTTCCGTCCTGCGGCGGCCATCTCCACGGGCCGTGTACCTGATTGATGACAACACCGTCTTCTGCGACTTTATTATTTTCAGCTTCTACACGCTGAACGAGCTCTTCTTCATCGCAGGTGTACCATGCGGCATCAGTGTTGGACATACCGAAATCCGCGTATAGGAAGCCCAGTTCCGCCATTTTTTTGTATCGGTCCGCACCGTATCTGCCGAGCGAACCCTCTGTAATTCCGATTTTCATAATGAATCCTTTTGCTTTTGTATCCTTTACAATTTATGCACCCAAGATATGGTGTGCAGTCGTAACCAGAAGCCGGCAGGCATCGTCAAACAGGGGCTGCGGCATATCCCAGGACGGCCCCGTTTCAAACGAGAACACCCCGTCATACCCGATTTCCCGGAGCGCCGCACCGAAATCCTCCCAGCCGGCAGTGCCGAAATACGGGAACTGATGGCTATCCCGCCGTCCGTCGTTGTCGTGGACGTGCATGGCGCGGAGTTCGTTTCCGAACAGACGCACGGCATCCCCGAGGTTCAGTCCCTCAAAGACATTGACGTGTCCGGTGTCAAGGCAGATCTTAAAATTGTCGTCGCCCATCTCGCGGACAAATTTCAGAATCTCTGCCGGTTTACTGATGGAAAAGCGCACCATCGGCATATTTTCAAGACAGATGGTGACCCCCTGTTCTTTTGCAAACGGGAGCAATTCCTGCATGAAAGAAAGATTGTATTCCCATGTTTCTTCGGCCCGTCCGTTGTCAAGGTCGTGCGTGCCGAACGGCATATTCGGATGGATGACCCAGTTCTTACAGCCGAGCATCGCGGTGATGCGGATGGAACGGCGCATTTCGTTCATACGCGCCGCCCGCTCCTCGGGGGTACTCTGCTGTAATGTGCTCTGATCCCACGGGCCGTGTGCCTGATGGACGATCACGCCGGCATCCGATAAAGCGTTGTTCGTTTCCGCGATCATCCGGAGAAGCGTGTCCTCATCCGCGGTATACCAGGCGTCCTTTGTCTGTGCCAGCTGGAAATCGGCATACCCAAAGCCAAGCTCCGCCATTTTTTTGAACCGGTCGGCGCCGTATTTGCCGATGGAGGTTTCTGTGATTCCGAGTTTCATCTGTTCTTATTTTTCGTCGTACTTGTCGATGAGATTGTGCATATTCACGCACAGCTCGGGCACGGGAACGCTTCTGCCGCATTCAAACGCAAGATAGCCCTTGTAGCCTGCATCGCGGATGGCGCGGAAGACACGGTCGTAGTTGATCTCACCGGTGCCAGGCTCCTGCCGTCCGGGGTTGTCGCCGATGTGGAAGTGACCGATGAGGTCGATGTTCTCGGTCGCATTACGGATGACATTGCCCTCGGAGATCTGCTGATGATAAATATCGAACAGGATCTTCAGATTCGGACTGTCAACGGCTTTGACCATCTCGACTGCCTGCCCCGTCGTGACGAGATAGAAGCCCATATGGTTGACAAGGATGTTCAGAGGCTCTAAAACGATCTGCTTGCCCTCTTCTTCGGCGATGTGTGCCAGTTCTTTGAGCGTTCCGACGCAGATGTCAAACTGTTCTTCGGAGGAAATGTCGTGGCGGAGATTGCCGACGGTCGCGCAGATGTTGGGGACGTTCATCTTCTTTGCCGCCGCGACGGTTTCGCGGAATGCCGCAATGAACGTGTCGCGGGTGTCTGCCCAGACCATGCCGTGCGACCACGCCATCTGCTCCATGTATTCCGGATGCTCCTTGGACTGGATGTTGATGGTCGTGGAGACCATGCCGGTATCCGCCAGCGTTGCCGCCGCGCGGTCAAGGTCAAGACCTGCCCATCCGAGCTGTTCCACTGCGGAAAAACCGTACTTTGCGGCACGTTCCACGTTCTGATACCAGTCGCCGCCGAACCAGCCGCCTGCTGCTGAAAATTTCATATTGTAATACTCCTTTCGGAAATAAAGTTCATGATTGACATTATAATCATTATAACACACCGAAAACGCATTGTCAACAATTTATTGATAACTCTCCGGTAAAAAATCCGCGGGGATACATTTTGTCACATACCCGCGCAGCTGTTCCAAGGACGTTGCGCCGTGCGCGTTTGTGCCGTGGGAGGATGCCAGATCCTCGGTGAAGTCGTCAAGGAAATAAACCGACAGATTCGCGCGGTTGACGTCATAATACGTCACCGTCGGGATGAGTTCCACGTTCTCGACCGTGGTGTCCTCTGCCGTTTTCACAATGTCAAAGGACAGCATTCCGCCAACCATGAAATAATCGTTGTACATCGTGGACAAAAAGTTGCCGATGGAATACGTCAGAAGAGTCTTGTTTCCGTCCTTGCCCTCCAGCCACTGCATCGGCTGCAGAACGTGCGGATGTTCCCCGATGATGACGTCCACACCGAGATCGGCAAGCAGCTGTGCATACTTTTTCTGCTCGTCCGTGACAGAAAATGAACTGTCCTTTCCCCAGTGCATATTGACGATGACAATGTCACTGGCTTCCTTTGCCGCCGCGACCTGACGGCGGAGGACTTCTTCGTTGTAGATCGGCGTGATCAGCTCCGACGAGGCGGGGAGCTTCATGCCGTTCGTCAGATACGGGTCGTAGGTGTAGGCAAGCAGTGCGATCTTTACGCCGTTCGCTTCGTGGACGCGGATATTTTCATAATCCTCTGCGTTTTTGTAGCCGCCGATCATCGTGACAGGCTGTTTTTCCCAGTATTCGATGGTGCCGGCAAGACCCGCTTCGCCCATGTCGCACATATGGTTGGTCGCAATGCAGACGATGTCAAAACCGCAGTCCACCAGTGCATCACCCGCCTCCTGCGGGCCGTTGAAGTTCGGATATCCGTAATAGCCAAGCGACTTCCCGCCGAGCAGGGTCTCCTGGTTGACAAATGCAACGTCTGCCGCAGAGATCACGTCGCGCACATTGTCATAGATGTAGGTAAAATCGTATTCCTCGCCGTCCCCCGCGTGGTTCGCCGCATCCTCCATGATGGCGGAATGGATGATGTTGTCGCCGACAGCGACAAAGGAAATGCGCGTTTCCCCGTTCCCCGTGGAGGTTTCGGATACCGCAGTTTCCCCGGAATTCGGTGAATCCGCATCCGTTTCCGGTGCTTCCGTGATGACCGCATAATCGGTGGGCTCCGCCGCCGCATCGGGTTTCCGCAGAACCGCATTTTCTTCCAGCTCCTCACCGGGCGCGATCGCGGTAATGCAGGACAGATTGCCGCCTTCCTCCGTTTCCCCGCCGTTCTGCTGACACCCGGTCAGGATCGCGGGAAGAAGTGCAAGCAGCAAAAGGATCGCCATTTTGTTTTGGATATTTTTCTGTATGTTCATGAAAATCAAAAGTTCTCCGTTCTGTTCCAATTATTTTTTCGCCGCTTCGATACAGTCGATGACAAGTGCGATGCACAGCACCGCCGTCATATCCGAGTCCCGCGCACATTCGACCTTATAGCAGTCGCCGAATGTAAACCATTCCTTTGACACGGTTGCAATCGGATGACCGTTTTCCAGAACAGAATATTCGTGGTCAAAGAAATCGCCTGTGATCTCCCATCCGCGCTCCGGCACGGAATAATACTGCGTGAAAAATTCAAATTCCTTTATGACCGTAAATGTGCCGGCAGGCTCTGCAAGCTCGACCGTATAGTGCGGTCGGAAGCAAAACAGCTCCTGCGCAATGAACGCGCATTCCTCCCCTGCCTCCCCGTCCGGTGATGCGTGATAAAGATGCAATTTTTTGCCGAATGTGAAGATTTCGCCCTCGGCAAGATATTTCGTCCGGCCGTCCGTGTCCAGGATGGAAAAACGGTCGCCAATGGTGAACAGATGCTGTTCGATACATAAAATCATATGGGTAGTTCTCCGTTTGTGTGGGTGCCTATGATATCCTATTATACCACATACACCCACCGAAATCAAGCATTGTTTCCGAAAATTCACAGAAAACCCTTGACATTTCACAGAAAAGAGGGTATCATTATAATATCATCATTATTTTACGAGGTAAGTCTGAAAATTAATTTTCTGACGGGTTTTGTGGCTTTCTTTGCACTTCATGCAAAGATTTTGCTGCGCAAAACCACCCACGAATTCCCAAATTTCGGAACGAAATTCTAGAAAGGAAACTTTCGCACAGCGAAAGTTATGGTCATAACCATGAATGAATTTGTAACCTACGAAGCATTCGGCGCCGTCGGCGACGGCAAAACCGACGACACTGCCGCCATCGTCCGTGCGCACACATACGCAAACGAACACAATCTCCCCATCCGCACCAATCCCGATGCAACCTATTACATCGGACCTGCGGCAACGCCTGCCGTCATCATGACGGACACCGACTGGACGACATCGAAGTTCATCATCGACGATGTAAACGTCGAGAACTGGCGCGTGGACTGCTTTGTCGTTCCGCCGCGCGGCGAATGGCGTACCGATCTGCCGATTCCGCCGCTGCACGAGGGACAGACAGCGCTTGATCTGGATGCGCTCGGCATTCATCTGGAACAGGATATGTATGTCACCATCCGGAGCGATGAGCGGATGCAGTATATCCGGCTCGGCGCAAACCAGGACTCCGGTTCCCCGCAGACAGACAGCTTTGTTCTGACCACGGACGGAAAGATTCTCTCCGGCATCAACTGGGATTACACCCGCATCACGGGGATTTCCGCTGTTCCGATTGACAAAGATCCCCTTGTCATCCGCGGCGGTCACTTCACAACGATTGCCAATCAGGCGGAAGCGAAATATACATACTACGGCCGCGGCATCAAAGTCACCCGCTCCAATGTCACGATTGAAAATGTGTATCACACCGTTACAGGTGAGATTGACCACGGTGCACCGTACTGCGGCTTCTTCACGTTCAGCAACTGCGCATATGCCACGCTGAAGGACTGCCATGTCACCGGCCATAAGATCTACACAACCATCGGTTCCGCCGGCGTTCCCGTCCAGATGGGCTCCTACGACATCAACTGCGGCAATGTCGTCGGTATCCGCTTCCTCGGATGCCGTCAGGATGACATCTGCAACCGCACGCTGTGGGGGGTATTCGGCTCCAACTTCTGCAAGCAGATCGAGTTTGACGACTGCGTACTTTCCCGTTCCGATGCGCACTGCGGTGTCCGCGATTACACCATCCGCAATTCTGTCATGGGCTGGATGGGCACGAACACCATCGGCTTCGGCGAAATGCTGATGGAAAACGTTACCTGCTACTGCCACAGCGTCGTCGGCTTCCGCTATGATTATGGCTGCACCTGGCGCGGCAATCTCACCCTGCGCAACATCACATGGATCCCGGTTCCCGGTCAGAGTGTCCGCCCTGTCCTGCTCCATGCAGACAACAACGGTCAGCACGACTTTGGCTATCCCTGCCACCTGCCGACAAACATTACGATCGAAAACATCACCGTCGTCGATACCAATATGCCAAAGGACTGCTCGGGTGTCCGCATCCTCTCCAATTTCGACCGCGATGTTACCGAAGAAAACCGCGAAACGCACACGGAGCCTTACCCCATCAGCCGCCCGGAAAAGATCACCATTAAAAATTTCCGCACCGTCAGCGGCAAGAAGCCCATTCTCTGCGACAACATGGCACTTCTGCACGATACCGAAATCGTCATTGAGGATTGACTTTTTAACAAAACAGAAGTTTTCAGCAAAACATTGTTTTTCAGTAAAATAACAGAAAACTGTGTGAAAATTTGATGGATTACCTTGCTTTTCTCCCGGTTTTCATGTATAATAATAGTAAGTATCCATATCATCATATGAAAGGACATCATTATCATGGGAAAATTTGTTATCCGCACAACCGAAACCGGTTATAAGTTCGACCTGAAAGCAGGCAACGGCGAGGTCGTTGCGACCTCCGAAGTCTATAACTCGCTCGCTGCGTGCAAAAACGGTGTGGAAAGCGTTGCAAAGAATGCACCTGTCGCCGCTGTCGAGAACCAGACCGTCGAGGGTTACGCTGAGGAAAAGCATCCGAAGTTCGAGCTGTACCGGGACAAGGTCGGCGAATACCGCTTCCGTCTGAAAGCAACGAACGGTCAGGTCATCGCCGTTTCCGAGGGCTACACCTCCGTATCCGGCTGTGAAAACGGCATCGCATCCGTCAAGAAGAACGCCGCAGATGCGGACATTGTGGAAGAATAAGGAGAACACCGATTATGGCATTTGATTTCAAGGATCTCGCAGGCAAAATCGTCGACAAGCTGGACGACAAGGACATCAACATCGAAGAGCTGATTGACAAGGTCGTTGACCAGATCAAGGACAACGACGACCTGCTTGACAACTTCAAAAAGGAACCCGTCAAAACGGTCGAAAAGCTTCTGAACATCGACCTCCCCGATGAGATCATCGAAAAGGTCGTTGACGCCGTCAAAGCAAAGATCAGCATCGACGATGCGAAGGAACTGTTCGGCAAAATCAAGGGTCTGTTTGACAAGGACTGAGATTTTAAGGAAAAAGCATCCGTGTTTCCCCACGATTGTGTGGGAGGCGGATGCTTTTCATTTATGATTATATTTATTTATGAATTTTTCAGGTTGTTTTTTGCTGTCGTAACAGACTTGACAAGCAAAAACCGAATTGTTGAACACTTACGGTTCAGTGTTCTGTATTCCATCTCTTCGATGTATCCGCTTTTCCATATCATTTCAAGCCATTTTCCCGTTTCATTGGTTTCCTTCAATGCAATTTCAAGTTTTGCAATAAAGTCGGCGCATCCATGTGCATATTTGCTTTCGGCAATGTTTACGCAAATACTTGTTGCACTTCTTCCGATTTGATTTGACATTATATTTTCGTGATTTGCCCGGAGTTTTTCGTCAAGTTCAAAACATCAACGGATAATTCCATGGAAAGATTACCAAGTTTATCTTCCTTCATTTTGGTATACCTGCCTGTCATTTTTATACTAAATCAACTTTCATACAGAGTGCTGCGTAACCGGTTACAGTCCGTTTGCGCGAAGCGCAACTTCATTGATGCGCAACATCACTCCATTTGCTGATGGCAACTTCATTTACGCCAAGTGGCGTAACATCGTTCATTTGTGCCTTCACAAGCAATGATGTTCTCGCTGCGCTCGAAATGATGTTGACCTTCGGTCAAACGATGTTGTGCCTGCGGCACAAATGAAAAATCCGAAAGCTTCGCTTTCGGATTTTTTGGCTGGGATATAGGGATTCGAACCCCAACATACAGAGTCAGAGTCTGCTGTGCTACCGTTACACAATATCCCAATCTCTGATGAAGTTCCACTCTTAATGGAACAATAATATTATACCACACAAAATCCGTTCTGTCAACCCCTTTTTTGAAATTTCCGAATTTTTTCTGATTTTCCATACCAATTTTTTCCAACCCGCTTGAAAAATACGGAAAGTATGGTATAATATTCTCAATAGATAATCTCCGAAAGGATGGAACACAAAAATGAAATTCATTCCGAAAATCGACATTCATGCGCACGTCACGCTGTACCCGGACATCGTTCCGGCGAATCCTTACTCCGGCCGTCCGACACTGGGGGACGAGGGACTGCTCCGGATGTATGACGAGCTTGGCATCGGGACGGGCGTTTTACTGCCGATGATCACGATGGCAGGCGGTACTGTCATCACGACCAACGAGGAGACGATGACCATCGCGGAACGCAATCCCGGGCGGTTCGTCTGGTTCTGCAACGTGGATCCGCGCGCCCTTGACAACACGCCGCACGCCAATCTCTCCTATCTGTTGGAACACTACAAAAAGCTCGGCGCACGCGGTGTCGGCGAGATCATGACCAATCTGTACTTTGACGACCCGCGGACGGACAACCTGTTTTCGCACTGCGAGGAATGCGATATGCCGGTTCTGTTCCATATGTCCCCCGCCACCGAATACAACTACGGTCTTGCGGACGATGCCGGTATGCCGCGGCTGGAAAAGATGCTGAAAAAGCACCCGCGCCTGAAAATCATCGGACACTCTCAGCCGTTCTGGGCGGAAATTTCCGCATGGGACAAGGATGTTTGTGCGCTGACACTGGAAGACCGCAACCGTTATCCGACGGGTAAAGTCAAGGAGGGCGCGCTTCCCCGCCTGCTCCGGGAATACGAGAACCTGTACTGCGACCTTTCCGCCGGCAGCGGATGCAACGCCATGACCCGCGACCCCGAATACGCGGTTTCGTTCATGACAGAATTTGAGGACCGCATTCTTTACGGCTGTGACATCTGTGCTGATACCAATCAGCATCCGTACCGTTTCCGCGATTTCTTCGACGGACTGCGTGAGAGCGGTGCGATTTCCGAAACCGTGTACTATAAAATCGCGCGTGGCAATGCGGAAAAACTTCTGAAACTTGTATAAATGAAAGGCAGCCTACAATGAAACTTCACAATTACACCATCATGCCGCTTGACACCGACCATCTTGAAGAAATCTGTCAGGACATCCGGCATCAGTACGAAAATGGAACGGCGACCTGTGCGCTGTTTATGATGACGTTGGTTCCGGAGGGCAATCCTCCGGTTGACAAAGTGGGCATTTTGTGCGAAAAATACGACCGCTTCCGCGACCGGCTTGCGGAGATGGGGCTTGGCTCCGGTATTCTCGTGCAGGCGACCATCGGACACGGCTGGGTTCTGTCCGAGATGTTCCCGTTCCAGCCGTACACCGGCATCAACACCGGCACGGAAGTGCAGATCGTCTGCCCATATGACGAGGGCTTCCGCGACTATATCCGCAATGCGTTCCGCGTCATCGCATCCCATCATCCCGACACAGTCATGGTGGACGACGACTTCCGGCTGATGTCGTTCCGCTCGTTCGGATGCGGCTGTCCGACCCACGTCCGGAAATTCAATGAGCTGTGGGGCGGCGGCGCGTCGTTTACCCGTGAGGAAATCTGGGAACTGCTCCACAGAAACGATGCGGACGGCGACCGTGCCAACGAAATTTTCACCTATACCCAGCACGATGCGATGCTCGGTGCCGCACGTCTGATGCGGGCGGGTCTGGACGAAATCGACCCCGCACTGCCCGGCTCGTTCTGCTGTGTCGGCAACAATGTCGAATGCGCCGCAGACATCGCGGACATCCTTGCGGGTGAGGACAATCCGCGCATCGTGCGCATCAACAACGGCCATTATACCGCACCCTCCAACCACGCATTCAGCGATGTTTTCTACCGCGCGGCACAGTCGATTGCCAAGCTTGCGGACAAGACCGATGTCATTCTTGCCGAAACCGACACCTGCCCGCAGAACCGTTACAGCACCTCTGCCATGTCCCTGCACACGCATTTCACGGGAACGATTCTGGAAGGTGCGCGCGGCGCCAAGCACTGGATCACGCGGCTTCATGCGTTTGAGCCGGAAAGCGGCAGAGCCTACCGCCACATTCTCGGCAAATACCGCGGATTCTACGAAACGCTTGCCGATCTCGTTCCGCATCTCTCCCATCGCGGATGCTGTATTCCCCTCTCCGACACGCCCAACTTTGATCTGCGGAAAACCAACCGCGGAAACAGCGGCTGGTCGTCCTGTGTTCTGGAACGGCTGGGTCTGCCGATGTTCTTCTCCGCAAAGCCGCACGGCGTTGTGTGTCTGTCCGGCGCGGGCGATGCGATTTATTCCGATGAAGAACTGAAAACTGTTCTTTCAGGCACCGTCTTCCTTGCATCCGACACGGCAAAACGGCTCTGCGACCGCGGTTTCGCCGACGACATCGGTGTGGATGTCCACCCGTGGACGGGAAAGCAGCCGTCGCTGGAAATCCTGCCGTTCCGGAACAATGTCTCGAATGTGCAGGTCGGTGCAATGGAGCTCGTTCCCCGCTCCCCGGATGTCGTCGAACATTCGACAGTCTACCATTCCGTTGACAAGGTGCATTACGAACGGCTCTTTCCCGGTGTCACCGTATATCACAACAACCGCGGCGGAACGGCAGTCGTCTTCTGCGGCACACCTGTCACCAACTATTCGCTGACTGAAGCGTTCAGCTTCCTCTCCTACAGCCGTAAGCAGCAGCTGCTTTCCCTTATGCAGGATGTGGGAGAACTGCCGCTCTACACACCCGAAGATGCGGAAATTTATTTCCGCTGTGCCGACATGGACGACGGCAGACGGTTCTGCGCGGTCTTCAATCTCGGTCAGGATCCCATTGATGCGCTGACCCTTGTTTCCGACCGTCCTGTCACAAAGATCGAAGTGCTGGAACCGGATGGAACATTCCGCGCGGTTCCGTTTGCAGAGGCAGACGGCGTTCTCACACTTGACCTGCCTTGTCTGACGCTGACGCCGGTGGTGCTGGTGGTGGAATGAGGACATGTTTGAGGGAATGATTGTCAACTGAAAGGCGGAAACAAACATTCCCTATCACTGTAGGGGGCACCCATATGGTTTTGTTTTGCGAAACCTTTCATTCGTTACGAAACAATACGACGTCGATTTCGTTTGAAAAACATATACCAATGTTATTTTTCATAATATTTCGACATCTTACTGATATGTTACGGACGCCCAATGGGCGCCCCTACAGACACGGATGAAATGTGCTTCTGTCCATATGACCGCACCATCTCCCGCAATGATTCCCGACTCCCTCCGTCACGCTTCGCGTGCCACCTCCCTCGGGAGGGAGGCAAAAATAACACAAGACCCCGCACAGCGGGGTCTTTCTTCATGATTATCAATCCGTTGAATTACTTACCGAAATATCTTGCGAGCAGACCAGCGAATGCTTTGCCATGTCTTGCTTCATCCTTTGCCATTTCGTGAACGGTGTCGTGGATGGCATCGAGATTCGCTTCCTTTGCGCGCTTTGCAAGGTCGAACTTGCCGGCGGTCGCACCGTTTTCAGCTTCAACACGCATGGTCAGGTTCTTTTCGGTGGAATCGGTCACGACTTCGCCAAGCAGCTCTGC
>JAFUPC010000057.1 GCA_017481495.1 Clostridia bacterium | reverse complement strand
CTGCTATGTTGTCTTTGAGCACAAGTTCACACGCCTTGATTTTGAACTCCTTGCTGTACGTCCTTTTCAATGGACTCACCTCTTTCAAGTTAATTATACCACTAACTCTTCGATTTGTCCACTTATATTATACAACTTTCGGGTGCTATTGTTTCTTTTTTACTTCTGCCCTATACTACGATTCCGTTGCAGTACAGAACAGAACTACATATGACCCATTGGCGTTATCCTCATGTTACCGTTTCTCTTTCCGTAAGAATGGGAACGGTATGATCCACTCGCCGCCCGAAAACACATCTGTTTCGTTGGTTTTATTATACCATATCCCGGTATTTATGTCAATAATTTTTTTGAGTATTTTTTGATTTTGTATACTTGCACAAATTCCATGTTCCGTTATTGTGCAGGATAACAAAAAAACGGCACCTTTCTAAAAACGGCACCGTTTCTCTGTAAAAATCTTCAATTAGTGGTTGTTGACCATCTTTTCGATTTCAGCGGCGAAATCTTCTTCTCTCTTCTGGAGACCTTCGCCCTTTTCGTAGCGGTAGAACGCGGAAACGGTCAGATTGCCGCCGCAGGCCTTGCCGCACTCTTCAAGGTACTTTGCAACAGATTCCTTGTTTTCAGCCTTGACGTATTCCTGTTCGAGCAGGCAGTTTGCTTCGTAGAACTTGCCGAGACGGCCGATGACGATCTTCTCGAGAACCTGCTGGGGCTTCTTTGCGTTTGCAGGATCGTTTGCAAGCTGTGCGAGCAGGACGGACTTCTCCTCTTCGATAACGGAAGCGGGAACGTCGTTCTTGCCGATATAGGGAACAGCGGACTGTGCTGCGATGTGAAGCGCGATGTTCTTCTTTGCTTCTGCGTAGCCGTCCCATGCCTTTGCCGCATCGTCTGCCTCAAACTTGACAACGACACCGATGGAGCCCTTGCCGTGAATGTAGGAAACGAGGTCGCCTTCGATTAAGTCGAAGCGGCGGATGGACATATTCTCACCGATGGTGAAGATCATCTGCTTCAGCTGTGCTTCGACAGTGGTCTCGCCTTCGTAGGTGAGTGCGAGAAGAGCCGCAACATCAGCGGGCTTCTCGGTGATGATGATGTGGAGCAGGTTTGCAACGAACGCCTTGAAGGTATCGTTCTTTGCAACGAAGTCGGTCTCGGAGTTGACTTCGATGATGGCACCGACTTCACCCTCGATTGCGATATCAACAAGACCCTCAGCGGCGATTCTGTCAGCCTTCTTTGCAGCGACAGCGATGCCTCTTTCGCGGAGAACCTTGATTGCTTCTTCCAGATTGCCGTCTGCTTCGACGAGTGCCTTCTTGCACTCCATCATGCCGCAGCCGGTCTTTTTACGCAGCTCTGCTACGTCCTTTGCGGAAATGTTTGCCATGATATGATTCCTCCTGTGTTTTTGTCGTCCCGTCAGAATTATTCTGCTGCTTCTTCGACAGCTTCCTCGGCTGCTGCTTCGGGTGCGTTCTGTTCGCCCTGCTTGCCTTCGATGACAGCGTTTGCGAGAACGGAAGCGATGAGCTTGATGGCACGGATTGCGTCGTCGTTGCCGGGGATGATGTAGTCTGCATCATCGGGGTCACAGTTGGTGTCGACGATTGCAACGACCGGGATACCGAGCTTCTTTGCTTCGAGAACGGCGTTGTGTTCCTTCTTGGGGTCAACAATGAAGACTGCGGAGGGCAGGCCGGGCATATTCTTGATACCGCCGTAGTTGCGTTCGAGGTCGCCCATTTCCTTGATGAGCTTTGCAACTTCCTTCTTGGGGAGCAGGTCGAACGTGCCGTCTTCCTTCATATTTTCGAGGTTGTTCAGTCTTGCGATGGACTTCTTGATGGTCTTGTAGTTGGTGAGCATACCGCCGGGCCATCTTTCGTTGACATAGTACATGCCGCAGCGATCTGCTTCTTCCTTGATGGCGTCAGCCGCCTGCTTCTTGGTACCGACGAACAGCAGATTGCCGCCCTCAGCCGCCATTTCGCGGACGAACATATACGCTTCTTCAAACTTCTTGACGGTCTTCTGCAGATCGATGATGTAGATACCGTTTCTTTCGGTGAAGATGTATTCCGCCATCTTCGGGTTCCATCTTCTGGTGTGGTGACCGAAATGGACACCGGCTTCAAGCAGCTGCTTAATGGTAATAACTGACATTTTGAAATGTCCTCCTGATAATAAAAAATGGTTTTTTCTCCCACAGATCCCTTATGCGGACAACAGCGGCACACAGCATACAAACGTGTACCGAACCCCTGCCGTCCCGACTGGGTCTGTGTGTGAATTTCGCAGACACCCGCTTTTTCGCAGATGTTTACCGTTATATTTTACCACAATCCCGTATAAAATGCAAGGGGAAAACGATAATTCACAGAATATTTACATATTACCGTACAGAATATGGTATAATAAAGGAAAAAAGGACTTGACATTGTCCCAAGGGCAAGTGCTATAATATAATCGGTATCAACGAAAAGAGGTGTTCCCATGAACGAACCTGCACTTCTGTGCATCACCGATGCGGCAAAGCAGTTCGGCGTTTCCTCAAAGACCCTGCGCTATTACGAATCCGTCGGTCTCATCCGCGCGGTGCGGCAGGAGGACAACCGCTACCGGTATTACGATGCGGAAAACACAGAGCGCATCCGCGGCATCCTTGTCCTGCGGAAAATGCAGATCCCGGTACGCGACATCCTGCGCATCTACGAAACGGAGGATCTGCGCACGGCGGCGGAGGTCTTCGTCGAACGCATCGAGACCATCGACCGGGAGATCGGCGCGCTGACGGAAATGAAACGCATTACGGATGAATTTCTGGAAACCATGCGTGAAAGCGGCATCCGGAAGATCTCCGCCCTGCCCCTGCTCTACGACGAAATGAACGAACGGCTCTCCGCTTCCCCGGGAGCCGGAGCGGTCACGTCACCCGGAGTCAAGGAGCTTTCCTCCTCCGGCATCCACCCGATGGATGCCGGTACTGTACCGCAGTCCCGTGTGCAGGAAGCCTGTGCCGTGCACGAGCCTGTGCTCCGCATCCTCTCCCTGCCGCGCGGAAAAGCCGTCCTGTCCACCACATCCGACGGCGGAAACGATCCCGCGGCACTGCACCGGTATCTGTTTTCACACGGCATCACGGACATTCTGCCCGCCTGGGGCGAACCCGGCAGTCACACGGTCTTTGAACGGTGGCCCGCAAGCGACGGCACATCCGCAGATATGTCCGATGCGGATGACAGCCCCCGGACGATGGTGCTGTGTCCCGACGGCTTTGACATACCTGGATGTCCGTTTGTTGTGCGGCCGTTTTCCGGCGGACTGTTTGCCGCGGCGAGTGTCTGTGCAGACGACGATCTTCCGCAGTTTCTGTACCGTATGACGGAGATGATCACGGAAAACCGCTATTACGAGCAGGACACCTCCGGCGGCGTTCTGCGGGAGGACATTCTGACGGAAGCACTCATCTCCCCCGACCCCGCACGCGAGATGTTCGATGTTCTTCTCCCGATCCGGTGCCGCACCCCGGACACCTCCGGCTGGCGGCAGACCTCCCCCGTTCACACCCCGATCCCGGCGGACAGCCTGTCCGCGGAAAATCCGGTGCTGTCCCGCATTCCGGTCAGACTGCGCGAAATGCAGTACACCGGTATGCGGAAGACCGGGGAGGGTGAGGACAGCTACGATTACCGCTTCTATTCCTACAACGATGCGGGCGGCATCGAGCTGCACAGTTATCTGCTTCCGCGCAGACTCATCTCGCGGGAACGTGTCCGCATCCCGTGTGCGGCGGAGCTTGCCGTGACGGTCTGGGCACCCGGTATGGAGACGGAGCTGCTCTACCGCTCCGGCAGACTGCATATCCGTTTCGAGGAAGATTCCCTCACCGTCACCCTTTCCGACCCGGTATTCGGTCACGCCTCCGCGGAAAACGCCGTCCGCCGCACCTGTCCTCTGCCCGCATCGTTTGCATACGGCCGGGAATGCGTATGGTACTGGCTCATCGGCGAGCGGCACTGCGCATTTGTGCTGGGCGGGGAAACCGTCGTCTGCTGTACGGACATGACCTATATGCAGATGGACTGCGCCACACACACGGCAGAACCGCTGAAGCTGTCCGCCGCCAACGGTTTTGACCGCATCACTGTATCGGAGATCACCCTCTGTTCGATGGAACCGCATCCAAAATCCAATGTAAGAAAAGGAGACCTTTGTATGATCCAGCGACCCCACAACAACATTCTTCCGAACATTCATCCCCTCTGCACCTGGCATTTCGGCGAAAATTACCCGTTCAATGCGTGCATGAAGCATCTGATGGAATATGTGGAGCCTGACCCGCTTTACACCTACAACTTCTTCGGCGGCATCTCGGGCGACAATTTCGTGCAGGTCTACGGCCGGGACTACAGCCGTTATTCCGACTGCGTATCCGTTGTGACAAACGGTGCCGCATTCTGCGGGCGCGTGTTTGATGCCATCGGCTACAGCCACACCTATGTGATGGCGGAGCAGATCTGCGCAAACAAATTCCTGTATCTGGAAACGCTGAAGGCGTACATCGACCGCGGCATTCCCGTTCTGCGGCGCGGAACGCAAAAGGGGTGCGATGTCGGGAATTATTCCCTCATCGTCGGCTATGAGGAGAACGGCAGAATTCTTCTCTACCTTGACGGCGATGCGGCAGAGCCGTTCCGTCTGAACACCGATGCGGATTTTTACGAAGACTGGATCTTCATCGGTACAAAGACACAGGAAATTCCCCTCCCCGATCTGTACCGGAATGCGTTTGTCAACGTCCGCCGTCTTCTGACCCTGCCGGAGCAGTATCGGTGCGTATTCGGTCCCGCCGCATTCCGTGCGTGGGCGGATGACATCGAAAACGGCAGATTCGATTCCGTGACACCCGAAACGTTTGACGAATGGCGCGACTATACGATCTACGTCTGCAATTTCTCGACCAACTTCTGCGGCTGTCCGCGGGATTTCTTATCCAAAGCCGCAGAATGTGTTCCCGCTTTTGCGGAGATCCGGGATACCTATCTGGCAATGGGCGATCGGAACGAACGGGAGCTGTGCGCCCGTCTGCAGCAGCTCGGCGGCAATTTCAACGTCACACTTGACAACCTGAAAGACAAAGAAACGCGCCATGCCATCGCCGACGTCATCCGGGAATACGCGGTCATGTACGAAGCATTCGTCCGGGTGCTTGACCGGGTGCTTGGATAAATTTTTATCCCCATACTCACCGCCCTCCCTCTCCGCCCCGCTTCTTCCTCCTCGGTTTCTGGCACACACAGCAATCCTCGGGCCGCAGATCCACAAGAATGCACGCATCCCCGATGCACTTCACCGCATCCCAGGGGACGACAATGATGTTTCCTTGCCACATTTCGCGGACGGAGCACGGAGGGGAAACGCACAGCGCGCAGATCCGTCCCGTACAGGCATCCAATGTCAGGTCGGTAACACACCCAAGCGTTTTCGCATCGCACAGACGGACGACTTCGCGGGCGCGAAGCTCGGAAAACGATACGGTCATACTTATCATCTCCTCTTGGATAATTATATGAAAATTTCCCGAAACAGTTGCAAATCCCACCGTTTTGTGGTATAATAAAAGGTAACAAAATCCGACAACCACAGAAAAGGGGGATCTGTTTCATGGCAAGAAATACATCTTACAGCGAAAGCAATGAGTTCGGCAATTACGTCGAATACTGTATCGAAAAACGTTCGGAGGGCGCGTACCGCCGGAACCGCATTCTTCTGCGCGTGCTGTGCGTTCTCATCGCCATCGCCATCATTCCCGTTGTCACCTATTCCACAACGGGCAAGCTGCTGATCACGTTTGTCCCGATCTGGATGGGTCTCTGCGGCGTGGCGTACTGGTTTTTGTCCCGGTTTGTCAACATCGAATATGAATACCGCATCGTACAGGGAGAATTCCAGATGGATGTCATCTACGGTCAGAGACAGCGGAAAGCGCTGATGGAGGTCCGTGTCCGCGAGATGCAGAAGATCCATCCGCTGGACGATGCCGGCCGGGCAGAGGTCGCGGAATGCGCAAAGGTGCTCGACTGTTCTATTTCACAGAAGAAGCCGACCCCGGATGTGTACTATTTCACTTATCAGGACAACGGAGAAAAGTGCGCTGTGCTCTTTGAAGCGACCAAAAAAACGCTTGACATCATGAAGTTCTACAACGCTTCCGTGCTGACAGTCAAGACCGATCTGCGGCACTAAATGTCACATTCCCTGACCGTCAAAGTCCTTGACCGTCAAGCTGCTCTGCACCCTTTCCCGTCCTAAAAACAGCACGTCCCGCATATCCTTTATAACAAAACACATGAAGTTCGAGGTGACTTGTTATGCGGGTATATGCGGGATTTCTCCTGTTTGCCGTACTGCTTGGATGCCTGCCTTTCTTTGGCGGATGCGCAATTCACACACCGACGGCGGAAGAGCTGCTTTCCGTCTTCACACAGCCGTTTGTCTGCGGCTTTTCCGCATCAGACAGCAGCGGCGAAGCGGTGCCGTGTGTTCTGACACGCACAGATGCGGGAGATACGTTGTGTATCAGCGGCACATCCGGCAATACGGTATTCGTGTTTTCGGGGGATGCGGTTTCCCTTTCCGTCGGGGCGGCGGCGGGAAGCGATGCACTGCTTCTGCCTGTGACCTTGCCCTGTGACCGCGGCGCGGTACAGTTCCGTTCCGCGTTCTGTGTGACGGCAGACGATGGGTTTACTGTTTCCAAAGAAGATGTCGGGTATGTCGTTTCGTCCGCTGACGGCGCGTTCACAGCCGTTTTCACAGGGGACGGAGTGCCGGTTTCCCTGTCTCTGAACACGTCTGACACATCCCTTGTCCTCACCATTCATTCATTTCTTCCGTAATCATAAAAAGGCAACTATGGAATTTTTATCAAAACAACGCAAAGCAAAGCTTGAGGCATGCATCAGCCTTGAAAACCTGGTTCATAATTTCCGTCTCATGCGCGAAAAGACAAAGAGCCGTGTCTGCTGTGTCATCAAAGCGGATGCCTACGGACACGGTGCATGGCAGTGCGCACGGACACTTGCCGCGGCAGGCGCGGATTTCTTTGCCGTATCCTCGGTCGCGGAGGCGGAGGAGGTGCGGCTTGCCCTCGCCGGATACGGGGACGATATCGGCATTCTGATTCTCGGATACACCCTGCCGACCGATGCTGATCTGCTGATTAAATACAACATCCGCCAGGCGGTCTTTTCCGCGGAATATGCCCGTGCCCTGCGCGATGCCATCCGCGAATACAAGCTCGACGGCATTCTCCCGCCGGATGCACGGCTCGGCATTCACATCAAGGTCGATACCGGCATGAACCGCATCGGGTTTGACCCGGACGACATCGACGGCATGGCGGCGCTGTTTCCCGAACGCGATTTCCGCCCGGAGGGACTGTTCACGCATTTTGCGATGTCCGACACGCCCACCGCCGACATAACGGAGGCACAGTTTTCCCGTTATCAGGCCGCATGGAACGGTCTGCGCGCGCGAGGGCTGGATGTTCCCGTTCATCACGTCTGCAATTCCGCCGCCATCACGAATTTTCCCCATATGCACCTTGACATGGTGCGGCTGGGTATTGAACTCTACGGACTTGCGCCGTCCGGCGACACCGTTGTTCCCGGTCTGCGCCCGGTCATGACCCTGAAAACTCTCGTCTCCCACATCCACACCGTGAAAAAGGGCGAGACCGTTGGCTACGGCGCATCCTATACTGCGGAATGCGATATGCGCATCGCCACCCTGCCCATCGGCTACGCCGACGGCTTCATCCGTGCTTATGCCGACGGCGGCAGTGTCCGTATCCGCGGAGATGCCGCCCCCATCCGCGGCCGCATCTGCATGGATCAGTGCATGGTCGATGTCTCAGACATTCCCGCCGCCCGTATCGGCGACGAAGCCATCCTGTTCGGAGAAGGTGCTCCATCCGCCGACGAGATCGCCGCCCGCGCGGGGACGATCGGGTATGAGGTGCTGTGTCTTATCGGGAAGCGGGTGCCGAGGGTGTATACACGGTAATCGTTCTGCTATAAAAAATTGCCGCAGGATCCGGGCGGGATTCATATAACAGTTTAACCGACCTATGGCAATCACAAGTCGGTTTTGTATGGTGCAACACCCCGTTTGGTGCGGTGCAAAACCGCACAGCACACGATGCACGATGGGTGCGTAGAAGTGCGCCCTTAATCTATTCGATAAATTGGACTTTATATCATTTTTATCTTTTCATAAATTTCTTTTATTTCATAATTGGCGCCGTCAAACTTAGGCCAAGCATCCACATGATCGTTGCTTTTTCTCGGGATAATATGAATGTGAAAATGTGGAACAGATTGACCGGCACTTTCGTCACTTGCATTCAGTAAATTTATGCCTTCGTAACCACATTTGTCAACGCAATAATCAGCCACCTTCTTACTGTGGACATCAAACGGTTAAGAGAATCCACATCGCAATCGAGAATGTTTTTCATGTGCTTCTTGGGTATTGCAACCATGTGACCGTCAACATCTTTTGCAATATCCATAAAAACCATCGAATATTCATCTTCATATACTTTCAAACTTGGAATATCTCCGTTTACTATCTTACAAAATATACAATCCATTTACGCTTCACCCCCACAAATTGCAGTTTATCAGTCTTTTGTATTCTTCTATCATCAGACGAACGATTGCACAAGAAACAGGCACAGCAGAAGAAACTGTTATGCCTGTTAACTATTTTATAAATATCTGCCGTTGCGGCAATTTTTTATTCTGTTTCCAGTGCTTTCAGTTCCGCCACCGTCACATTCAGTCCACCGTAACTTCCGGCGCAGCCGCCCAGTCAATGAACTTCTCTCTGATGCCCGCGGCTTCAGTGTCCCCCTCATGGATGACGATGCGGTACTTGAAAGAGACGGTCTCGCCTGCGGGAATTTCTTCCGCGCCGCCGGTATAGTAGCGGTTGGGCGCAAACAGACCGTAGTTGCGGGAGTGCCAATAGGTGGGATATTTTGCGTTTGCTTCGCTGTCAAAGACGGCGACACCGGCGACGTGACCGCCTGTGGTCGTACCGTAATAGTCGTTCCAATCGGAGCGCTTCATCCAGATCTCGTTTTCGCCGACAGCGCCCCATGCGTTGGTCAGGGTACCGGTTCTGTCGGCGCGGAGCGTTTCGTCCATACGGACAGCAATCGGGCCGGCTTCCTTGGTCGCGCCGAGCGTGACCTTGCCGTATGCGGCGATGAGGGTCAGGTCAACGTCGAAATAATACACGCCGTTCTCCGGATTGGAAAGCGTGACGGTCGTCACATCGTCGCAGAGCGGGTTGCCGTTCTCGTCCGTCCAGGTATTTTCCGCGGTGAATGCGCAGAAAACGTCACCCGACACGGTATCGCGGACGGTGTTCGTTTTGATATAACCGTGATGCTCAAACTCGTTCCAGGTATCGACCTCGGCCGAGACGAACCCGGTCTCCGCGTTCTCCACCTTGACACTGCCGTGGGAGAACCAGATGGAACGGTGGTGCGGGTGTTCCTTTGCCTCAAAATCGTAACGGGTGATGTTCTCCCCGTACTTATTGACGATCGGACCGATGTGCGGCTTTGCAAAGCCGATGTTGTACTGATATGCGGTATATTCCGCACCGTTTGCGTTGAGCGCGACCTTTCCGGCATCTGCGCAGTCAACAGCGGAAAATGCGGGTGCGTGTTCCCCGGTATTCACGACCGTCAGAATAGCATCCTCCCCTTTTGCAAGATAACCGAGCACAAACGTCAGCACGGCACTGTCGTCTTCCTTTGTATTCAGCTGTGCGGGAAGTGTCATTCCGCCTGCGTACTGCACGGCAACGGGCTTTGCGGTATCCAGCTCCGCCAGCTTCTCTGCGGGGATTACGGCACGGATGAGCGTATTTCTGCGGGCGTGTGCGCCTGCTTTGATGGTAAGCTTCATTTTGTTTCTTCCTTGTTTTTCATCCCTGTGGGGATTTTTCTTTTTACCATTTTATTATAGCAGGCATTGGGGAAAAAATCAAGTATTTTCCGGAATTTTTTTGAAATTGTTGCAGGGATGATGATGGCGATTTTGTATTACGCAATGCGATTCGATGATTTTGGGGGCTTCCCTTACGCCGTAAACAGTACCCGCCCCGGTTCCCGCTTTCCTGCGGCGGCAAGGAACGCATCGGCGATCAGCCGGTGCCCATCCTCGTTGGGGTGGATGCCATCCGCGCAGAGCAGGGACGGATAATTGTGCTTGTCAAGGAACGCCGAGCGCAGGTCAACATACAGGCATCCGCATTCATAGGCGATTTTTGTGACGGCGGAGGAATACAGCTCCTGGAAGCGGTAGATCATCTGTGCATCGCCGCCAAGCCATGAGAGAATGTGTTCCCGGTCGGCACCGGGCGTGGTCGCAACGATGTGGTCGAGATACCGCTGGGCGTGGATGGGCGGCAGGGAGACCAGCACCGGCGTGATGCGCATTTCGCGCAAAGATGCAATCATCGTTTTCAGCGTATCGGAAAAGGTTTCCAGTGTCGTCATCGGCAGATGGTCGCCGGCGGGCACGTCGGAAACGGCTTTCCAGTCGAAATTACAGTCGTTTCCGCCGTATTCCAGAATCATCATGTCGCACAGCGGCGCGTTTTTCGTTTTTGCACTTTGCAGGGCGCGGGAAAGAAATGCCCATCCGCGGCTGATGGTGTAGCCGAATTTGGATTTGTTGACGACATCCACATCATATTTCCGGCACAGCGGCGCGAAATCGTCCTCCCGCATCGGCGTATACTGCCCGCTCTCACGGTCCATAACGATTCCTTTCAGAATCGAGTCTCCGTAAACGTGGATCGTGGTCGATGGTTGTGTTGTCCGGTTCATTTCCATTGGGAAGCCTCCTTATCAGCGTTTCGTTTATCATAAATTTGAATCGTTTGTTGTCTTCATCTGGTTTTCAATACTATTATATATCATTTTTCTTGATTTGTCAATGGGTTTTTGAAATATTTATAGTTTGTTTTCATTGTTTTTCAGAAAGCGTAAAAAAACAGCGGACGAGTGCTTCATCCGCTGTTATCTTCTGCCCGTTTGGGGCATTTTATTCACCGAGTTCTTTTTTCAGCCAGACCGTACCGAGGTCCAGTGCCTCGTACAGACCGTTTTTCTGTCCCTGTTTCAGACAGGTGTGGCTTGCATCCGTGGAAAGCACCTGAATGAGGACATTGTCGGGAATCTCGTGACCGTTGACTTCCTTGTTGGACAGAACAAGCAGAAACAGGACTGCCTTGTCGTTCATATCGCCCCATACATACGCATTGTCCTGCCGGATGAGGGGCTTTCCCTGATACATCAGATAACTGCCGTTGACATTTCCTTTTGCCATTTCATGTTCCTTTCTTAATTTGCTTTCTCATAAATATACGGATCCGGGATGTTGATCTTGCGGATATCCGCGCCGACGGAACGGAGCTTTCCGACGATGTCGTCATATCCTCGTTCGATGTGCTGAATCTCCTCGATTTCGGTTCTGCCGACAGCCGACAGTGCCGCGATGACCATTGCCGCACCCGCGCGCAAATCGACCGCACGCACCGGTGCCGGGGACAGGGCGCCGATGCCCTCCACGATGGCGGTTTTGCCGTCCACCTTGATCTTCGCGCCCATGCGCTTCAGCTCCTCCACATAACGGAACCGGTTATCCCACACGCCCTCGTACAGCGTGGAGACCCCCTCGGCGAGACACAGAAGCACGCACATCTGCGGCTGAACGTCGGTCGGGAAGCCGGGATACGGGAGGGTACGGACGTTGACACGATTCAGTTTTTCCGCTGCGGAAACGATGACGGCATCGTCAAGCTCGTCGATGCGGATGCCCATTTCCTCCATTTTAGCGGAAACGGATTCTAAGTGTTTCGGTATGACGTTGTTGATGCGCAGGGTTCCGTGGGTTGCCGCCGCCGCGATCATGAACGTCGCCGCTTCGATGTTATCGGGAATGAT
>JAFUPC010000056.1 GCA_017481495.1 Clostridia bacterium | reverse complement strand
TCCACATCCAGTATGACGGCATCGGCTTTATCCCTTTGGAAGAACTTGCGAAAAAGGAAACGGCGTGACCGAAGTCACGCCGTCCCTTGAAAACAGTCGTTTTCAAGCATTTTTCAAAATAACTGTTTTACGAAGCCCCGTGTATAGTCCGGAGGGATTTTTTCATCGGTTCATAAAACCGTATGTTTTATTGAAATTAGTGCTTCTTGGAAAGAACAACACCTGCAGCAACAGCCATAACAGCTGCAGCAGCTACGATACCAGCATCAGCGGTGACAGGGGTGTCAGCAGCGGGAGCATCGACAACTTCGTCAGCGGGCTCATCGACAGCGGGCTCTTCAACTTCGAGCTCTGCGCCGAGGGTGATGTAGTCGTAGGAATCAGACTGCCAAGAAGTAGCGTCGAGGGAGGATTCCATGTTGTAGACGGAAACGGTTGCAGAGGGAGAATCCTGGGTGATGTTGTTGATCTGGAGCTGCAGACCGATGGAGTCGCCTTCCTTGATGCCGTACTTTTCGAGGTTGACGCGCATTTCGATGCAGTAACCGGTGGTGGTCAGCTCTGCATCGTATTCATCGAAGTAGGGAGCTGCATCGACCGGACCGTATGCATGAGCATCACCGGACTGGTTCATGTAGTAGGACGGGAAGCCGGAGTAGTCAACGCGGAACTGATGGATGTCGCCTGCGTTCTGGTTACCGAAGTCGAAGAACATTTCGACGGAGTCAGTCGTCCAGGGAGTGGACATCTGAACGTCTTCTTCGGAAAGAACGACGTCGCTGTCAATGACATTAACGCACAGGTAGTAGGAACCGTCAGCCCACAGCATATAAGCGGTACCGTAACCGTCGCCTTCAACACCGGTGTTCAGGTAGTTGATTTCAACCTGAAGAGCCTGAGTCCAGATAGCTTCGTCCATCTTACCGTCGATGGTGATCTGTCCTTCCGGAACCTTCGGAACGATACCCTTGCATTCGCCGATGTCAGATGCGGAAACAGAAGCCGCGAGAGAGGACAGGATAACGCCTGCCAGAACTACAGAGAAAAGCTTTTTCATTGTAATAATCCTCCATGATTATATAATTTGCGGCGGACACCCGGTCAAAGTACCGGCAGGACATCCGCTCGCTTTGTTTTTGGCGTTTTCATTATAGCACGATTCTTGCGGAAAGTCAAGCCATTTTACATAATATTTTCTTTTTTCGGCAGACTGCACAATAATACGATTGTAATTTTGTGTATTGTGACGGAAAAATAGGAGATTGGAGACAATATTGACGGGGGGCGGGACAAGTGCCTCTGTCTTTTATTCCTGCACAGCCACAGCAACCGTCATGCCCGTGACAGCACCGCCGTCGATGATGACGGTCATATCGGCACCCTCAAGCGGGTATTTCTGCACGCCGAACGTGTCCTCCGCCGGGTCGCCGAGGGCGGTTCTGACTTCTTCTTCGGAGGAACCGATCATGAGGTATGTTCCGCCGATTTCAAGGGCGGCAAGGTCAGAGAGCATTTCGACCTGCGCGACGTATTCATTGCCTGCGGCATCCGGGGACGTTGTGACCTTATAATAGCTGCCGTAGGTATACACGCGGTCGTAACCCTCATGGACACAGCTGGGTGCCTCCATCATGTCGGTATACTCCCCGAGCGCCGCAAGCGCATCCGCGGCATTTCCGCCGACGGTGATGCTGATGCCGTTGTCAAAGGTGCAGGTGTATGTAGCGGCGGCAGTCGGGGTCTCTGTGGGGGTTTCCGTGACGGTGTCCGCTGTCGTTTCTGCAATGGTATCGGCGGCAGTGGCGGTGTCGTTCTGGTCGGTCACAGCGGGCGCGGATGATGTGGTGTCGCTTCCTGTCTGTGCCGTTTCGCCGCCGCAGGAAGCAAGCGTGCAGAGGATCGCGGCTGTGAGGAGGAGATGGAGAAGATGTTTCATGGGTGGGGAAGTCCTTTCTTTTATTGGGTTTGATGGGGGAGTGATGTTTGATTTTGTATATGTAAGAGATTGTTACTTAATTTTGGTGCGAACTGTTCTGCTTGTTTTCTTGCCAAAGTTGTATCCTTCAAAAGCAACCGTTTTTACGGTGTCGCCGGATACAGCGACGCATCGAAACTGTAATACCCCTGTGCCTGCGTGCGGGAATATTCCGCGACCTGGGCATCGGTCAGGAGGAACGTCTTGATGGGATATTTCTTCATCTTCGGGCAGGTGTCGAGGTGGTACCAACAGCCGTCGATCTTCACCAGATTCCAGTAATGGGGGTCGGTCGGATTGTTGCGGTGGATCTCCATATTTTCGATGCCTGCGCGGGTGAGGAGGGAGGCGGCGACGGCGCAGTAGGTATAGCAGTTGCCGGCGTGGGTGGCAAAGCCGGAGTATGCTGCCTGTAAATATTTGCCTGTCAGGTGCGAGGTGGAGGTGGAATAGCGGATATGGTCAACGCACCAGTCGTAGATTGCCGCCGCTTTCTGCCGCTCGGTCATGCCCCCGGTGACGATGCCCGACAGGATCTGGTCGGCGTACAGGTTGATGGAAGTCTGGTTTGCGCCCGTGACGAAGACATACGCGGATGCAGAAGATGTGTTTCCCGCCTTGTCCGCTGCTGTATAAATGACCCGGTACGTGCCGCTGGTCGTTATGTCAACGGCGGAAGCATCCACCTTGACCGCGACATTGCCGTCGGCGTGGTCGTAGGCAGACACGCCGCTCCGATAGGATATGGTACTGTTCTCCGCCGCGTAGATGTTCTGCACGCCGTAAATCACGGGGGGCGCGGTATCGGCGACGACGGTCATGGTCGTTTCTGCCGTCACACGGTTGCCGCCCGCATCCTCTGCCGTGACGGAAACGGGGTACGTTCCCTCCTTTGACACATCTGGCTGGGATACAAAGGACAAGGTGACCTCGGTCGCATCCGAAACGCGCTCCGCAAAGGCGGATGGCTCTGGCGCGTGGTCAATGTAGACGGTCAAAGGCTTGACCGAAAGCACGGGCGGGGTTGTGTCCTCTGCCGTCACAGTGACGGTGAGGGTGCTGTATTTTCCGCGCAGGCGCAGGGAATGCTCACCGGGTGCGAGAAGTGCCGTGTCAAACAAAGCATCCGGGGCGGGACGGTCGTCCTCCCCGACACCCGAAAGCAGCGATGCGAGAAACGTCTCCGTGTCCGTTCCGCATTCCACCGTCACAGAAGACGGAATGTCGAGCAGCTGCAGCTGGCAGGAATACTCCGTTTCATTTCCGGCCGCATCGGCAAGAAGAACGACGATCTCCTGCGTTTCATACACCGTGTAATCGGGTGCCGACACAAAGGACAGCGTGACGGGGGATGCGTCATTGATCTCCGTGACGAAATTTTCGGGGGAAAGCTTGGTCTCCTCTGTGATATTCCCGGCGGCATACGTAAAGGAGTGTACCCGTCCCACCGGTGCCGTCGTGTCCGCAAGCACGATTTTCGCCGTGCGGCGGTGTGCGGGGTCTGCGTTTTCCTCCCCTGTGACGAAATATTCCCCGCAGACGGTGATGTCAAGCGTTGAAAGGTCGGGAGAGGTCATATCGGGGTACGCCGCAGAAAGCAAGTCGAGAATGCCGTCCTCTGTTGTGCCGAATTCCGCTTTGATGGGTGCGCATTCGTCCTCCGACAGCACGGTGAAATGCGTTTCCGCCGCCGTCACGTTTCCGCCCGCATCCCTGGCAAGCAGACGGACGGTGTGCTCACCCGCCGCCATTGGGAACGCGGTTTCAAAGGACAAGGTGACCTTCGTCCGATCTGTGCAGAGGGACACGCAGTCCTCGGGGTCGGGCATATATCCCGCGGGGACGGTCATGTGATAGGTTTCGAGTACCGGCGGGGTCAGGTCGCGCACAGAAATCTGTGCTTCGCGCGTAAGAAATCCCCAGAAGACAAGCGAGACCCTCTGCTCGGAAATCTCCGAGGTGTCAACTTTCGCCGGGTCGTCAATAAACGCTGTGAGGTAAGAGAAAATCGGGTTGTCCGAAAGCGCGGGATACGCGATGACCGTGTCAAGCTCGACGGTCTGCGGTCTGCTGTGATAGTAAAGCAGTCCCGTCAGGATGCTGAATGCCATCCCTGCGGCAAGGACAACGCCGCCCGCCGCCAGAGCCAGACGGCGGAAGATGCTTTTGCCGGATTTTGCGGTTTGAGGGACATCTGTGGGGGAATCTGCAGATTGCGGTGCGGATTCTGTTGGTGATGTCTCCGCCTTGGGGGTGGGTTGTTCTACGGTTTCATTTTCTTCCGTGACGTCCGTCGTGACGGTGTCCGTTTGGATGGTGTCCGTTTGGATGGTGTCCGTTGTGACGGGAAGCGTGAGCAGGTCGTCGTCTCCCGGCAGAAAGGTCTGTTCAGGATCATATGCCGCCGGAATCTGCGTGTCGTTCTCGTCAAGGATGGCAAGCGGCTCGGATAATTCCGGGGAAAAGAGGGCTTCCCCGTCCTGCGCGGATGTCTGGGGGGCGGTCTTCTGCGATGCGCCGCCGCGTTTTTCCGCTTCCTCAAAGAACCGCATCAGGGTCTCTTTGTGCTGGGTATCGTTTTCCTGCGTTTCGGGAAGACGTACAGCTCTGGGTTTTGATTTGTTGTTTTTGTCCATTCCGATTGTTGTTTCCGTTATATTATATAGTACAGTTGGGTGGAGATTAAAATTGGGGGGTTGGCAAGAATATAAATGGCGGATTTTTTCATTTGTAGGGGCGATTTACGGTCAACGCTAACGTTCATGATATTGCCTCACCCGATTTGCGCCCCATCCCTGCTTCACGTTTTTGCCTTATTCGTGCCCGTTGTCCGGGTAACGCCGTCGCCGTCGATTGCCGCGGCGCAGACGGAACCGACGTTAAAATCGGTCACATCGTGCCAGGAGGCGGTGGAGCCGTAGTTGCCGGTTTCCGCCGGGGCGCCGCAGATGGCATAACTGCCGTCGGACAGCTCCGCGATAACCGCACTGCCACCCGCGCGGATGCGCCTTATGCCCGTGAGTCGCAGGGTGTCGGCAATGCCCATCGAGCGTTCACCGCGAATGCCGGCTGTTCCGTCCGCAAACAGGACAACCGTTGTCTGGTCACACGCCGCGACATCCACCACGTTTGCAAAGCCGGAGACGTCGCACTCCCCGCAATCGTCCGAGCCGACCGCTGTGACTGTGCCGTCCGAATGCAGTCCGACGGTGAAATTTTTTCCTGCCGCGACCGCGACAATGTCCGTCCATTTACTGCCGGTCGTGCCGCACTGACCATGGGAATTGTCCCCGATACAGGAAACCGTTCCGTCGTCGTGCAGAAAGACGAAATGTTCATCCCCCGCCGCCATCGCAACGACATCCGACAGCTTCTCCGCCGCCGCAATGAGGGAAAGCTCCTCCGCTCCCGCCGCCGTCACCGTTCCGCCGATAATGCGGTTGGAGATCATCGTCACACTGCCGTCCGTGTGGAGAAATGCCGTTGTCAGCCCGCCCGATAAAACGGAGACGACTTTTTTGCCCCCGAGCAGGTCATTGACCCGCTTCTGGGCATCGGTCATAGAGGTGTCTTTTCCGTCTGCGGGTGTCACGCCGGAGGGGGTCGCGGAAAGGGTCACGCGGCCGTCGTCGCCGACTGTAAACAGAATGCCCGTCGCCGTGATGCGCTGTGCATGATAGGCGCGTTTCTGATCTGCCGACAGAAGATGATATGTTCCGGACAAATCCTCCCTGACCGCGCTGTCTTCTGCATCAATGTGAATGTCGTCCACCGCAATGCCGAACTGTTTTGCAAGGAAGAATGCACTGTCCGCATCGCGCGACTCGGAGAAATACGAAATGAGTGCCGCTTCTACATCTGCATCCACGGTGTTGTCATCCGACGAATATAAGGTAATGAAATCCGCCGCCGCTTTGTAGCTGCCGCGGTTGATGTAATACCGTGTCGCAATGCCGAACACGTCCGCAACGGTCGCCGCACACGTCTCCCCATCGGAAATTTCCATCGCCGCGCGCATGGCGGTATGATAATGATTCTGCCCGCACGCATCGCGCACCATCGACAGATACAAATCGTCCAGGGCTTTTGTGTCGGAGGACTTCTGCGCCACGCGGTACGCGCTTTCGTTCATTGTTCCCGCATACGGGTCGAGAATGACCGCCGCCGCCGCCGCTGTCACCTCATCTGCAAAGGAATCCGGTGCGCCTGCGGCATAAACATATGCCGTTTCGTAGTCGCCTGCCGCAAGTGCCTTGTCCGATGCCTCCCGGCATACCGACTGCATGAGATCCGCATACGGGGCAAGGGAGGCGATGCGGTACGCTTCGTTGTAGCGTTCTTCCGCGCAAAGTTGTTTTAAGGTCGCGGAGAGGGCATTTCTGCGGGAGTTGGAGAACAGGTTGCCGCCGATCTCCTCTTCAATATAATTCTGCGCCTGCCGGTACTCCCCCGCATCCAGATACACCTGCGCGCCGAGCATTGCACTCTGGTAGGAAAGATACTGCACCCCGACCGTGCTGAGGGTCAGCGCACCTGCGGCAAGCAGGGCATAGCCTGCAATGCGAACGGCCCGTCGGCGTTTCCGTCGGGCGGCTTCCTGTCCGATGCGCGCCGCCTCCAGGGCATCAAAGGTGTCGTCCTCATCGTTTTGGGGGGATGTGTCCGCGGGAATACTTCCGGTGTCGGTATCCGGGGTTTCGTATTCCATAACAGAATCATATTCCGCGGTGATGACAGCGGTCATGCTTTGCATATCGCGGTCGGAATAGGTAAATTCCCCCGCATCAAAGGTGTATGCCGTGCCGTCGGGGAACGTCACGCCGCTGACAAATGCGCCGCATCCCGTGACGTCGTCGGAGCGCTGGGGCGGGATGGAGAACTTGCAGACGATATACTCGTTGTCGTCGTTGATGTCCGCATCGGTATATTCATATGCATAAAACGGATGCGCGGGGTCGTCCATCATGACCGGCAGTGCCGAAAACCGGTACGCGATCGTAAACGAAGAGAGTGCCATCGCCCGGTCGCGCCCGATATAGAAATACAGAAGATCGCGCGGAGTGCCGTCATCCTCGTTTCCGCGCACGCGGATGATGTAGGAAAGCACCGCCGGACTGTCCGGGGTGGGAATGGGGGTTTCCAGATGCTCCTGTCCGCGCAGTCGGGGGACGGGATAATATTGCATCGCGCTCTGATTTCCCTGGTTTGTCATCGGTTATCCCCCCTTATTCTTTTTCCGCAATGACGAGCGGGATGTCGTCAATGGGATGATCGGTCGGAAGATAGTATTTCGTGTTGACATCCTGGAAATGCCACCACTCGGAATTGATGTAGTCAAAGCCGCAGGACTCCATGACGTCTTTCATATAATTCATGTTTGCCCGCGCCGTGTCGGTCATTGTCGTCGAAGAACGCGCCGCCGCCTCTGTGAACGTGTGCATGGGGGTCGGCATCTCGACGAGATTGCCGTTTTTGTCGATGAGCGACATATCAATGGCGGTTCCGCGGTCGTGAACACCGCCCATGCCGCGCGAGGGGTCTGCGACCCACTTGTGAACGCGCACGACGTCGAACCATCTCTGCTGAACACTGGTCGGGCGGTACGCATCATAGATGATGACGGTATAGCCGTCCTCGCGGAACAATTCGATGGCATCGAGCAATTTCGGCAGAATGTCGTATTGGAGCATACACAGATTGCGGTCATAAAAAGGCTCTCTGATGGTCGTTTTTTCCGTTGACAGCTGCATACAGACAACGACGTCGTAGTCGGAAAGATTCACCGCGGAAAGGCTGTTGGGGTCGGTCGTTTCGTAAACTTTTAAGTATTTGCGGACATCGACCAGATGGGAATACGCTTCCACATACGTCTCGTCATTGGTTTTTGCCATGCCGTACTCGATGGGAAGCTCTGCATACACGGTGCAGTCGGGGTCAACGGCGTGGAGAAAGCCCTCCTTTGCATAGCCGAGCGGCTTGCCGTCCACGGATTCGACCTCTGCCCAGATGCTGTTTTCGATCTCCGTCAGGACGACGGGCGTACCGTCGGACAAGGTCTGTGTGGGGGTGGTGTCGCCGACCTTGGCGTAAAGCTCCATTTTCTCATACACGCGCATGAGAAACGATGTTTCGTGGTCGGTGTCATTGGGTACGGAATTTTCCGCATCCGCCGTTGGCAGGGAAACGCTCTCGTCCTCCTCCGGCTCCGAAAAATCAAGCAGTGTCTGCTCAAACGAAATACCAAGCGCCGCGGCGACGTCAAAGGTCTCAAAGGTGCGGTTCTCCGCATAATAGGAGCCGTCCGTCCGGCTCCCCGCGCACGCGGTACACACGGTCAGGGGCAGGAGAACGGAACAGAAAACACACAGATGTCGATATAGTGGGAATTTCATACCGGAAGCCTCCTTGGGGCATTGCTACTTCGTTACAATGCCGTTGTAGCCGTTTCCGATGGGGCGGAAACGGGTGATATCTTTCACCTGCGGTGGAAGATTAAGGTAGGAAATCCAAAATTGGGGATATGGGATTTCCGATTGGTTGGAATGATGGATTGGTAAGGGTGGTGATGTCAGATTGAGAAAAGCGGCATCCATGATGTCTGTAGGGGCGCCCCTACAGGAATAGAGAAAGTATACTTCCGTCCCCTTACTCCATCCCTTTGATCCTCTCATCCGCCCCGATGAGTGTCCGAAGGTTGCGTTCGACGATCTCGACGATAACGACATCATAATTCCCCGTCTCCAGCTGGTCAAGCCGGTAGGGGACGGCGCGCTCGAAGCGGCAGGAGGAAAAAGTAATGGCAAAATTGCCCATCCAGGCGGAGGCGAAGGAGTCGCGGAACATGAGGAGTGAGCCGTTTTCGCCGGCACTTCTGGTGGTGATCTCCATATCCATTGTCGTTGCGAACGCGGAGGTATAGACGTACTGTCCGTCAAAGTTCCAGACAATATCATCGTCATACTTTACCGTGCCGGGGTAGAGCAGGCGGTCAAGGTCGCCCTCGTGGGTATCAATTTCCGTGCGGGCAAACTGCGAAAAATCGGGGATTTTCAGACCGAGCGCCGCGGCGACCGCTTCATAACCGACGTGTGCGCCAAAGCCGTTCCAATGGGAGTCGCGTTTGTGATAGAGCAGACCATCGTCTTTGGCTTCCGACAGTACCGGGCGCAGATCGAGATAGGAAACGTCCGTGTTTTCGTCAAGATACGCATAGAAGCGGTCAAGGTCGGACACCTCCGTCAGCCGGTCGTAGCGGTCGGGCATATATTCGGGGTAAACGGTATTCTTGTTCGGTGCGCAGACAAAGAGAAACCGCGCGCCGTGTTCCTCGGCATAATCCTGCAAAGCGGAAAGCGATTCTGCGGCAGCGGCGATCTCATCGTCGGTCATGGCGTTTGACCGGGTGAAATTCTGTGCCGTGTCGGCGTAAAAGAGGAAATTGTCCTTGCCGACGATGACCTGGTCGTTGCCCGTCTTAAAAATCGTTTCTTTCAGCGCGGAAAACGCATCGACGACGCTTCCGCGGAACGCAAAGCGTTTGGAGAACCACGTCTCAAAGTCGCTGCCGAACCCGTCGGAAATTCTGCCGTCCGTGATGAGCGCGGGCATTTCCGCCCCCTCCACCGCCTCCGATGCACCGGGGATGAGCATACCGAGCGAAAACACGGAAAACAGGCAGAAAAACAAGACGCAGAACAGAATGCCGGCGGCTTTTGTAAATTTCGGTTTCATTTGGCGGCGGTCTCCTTAAAAGATGTAGTAAATGAACGGATTGAACGCGGACGATGCAAGGGTCATCACGCAGAGCAGATAGAGCGGAATGCACACAACCGACGAAACGGCATTGCAGAGCGTTTCATGCCCGGACTGGGTGAGTTTCTCGCGCAGATACGGCAAAATCGGCGCGGAGAAGAGGATGCCGCAGACAAGAAGCACAACGGTATACGGGGTAAAATATCCGCTCGCATCCGCCGGATTTCCGGAAAAGGAGAACATCGCACAAAGGAACGAAAAGCCTTGTCCTACATCCGCCACCCGGAACATGACGAATCCTACTGCGACCGCAAGGAGCGTATACAGCCGGAGAAGCGGGCGGACGGCGCGTTTTTTCTCCAAGGCATCAAAGTGACACAGCCGTTCCAGCATCATCAATCCCCCGTGCCAAAGTCCCCAGAGGATATAGGTGAAGTTCGCACCATGCCACAGACCCGTCAAAAAGAACACGAAAATGCGGTTGAAGACGGTGCGCGCGGTGGAACAGCGGTTTCCGCCGAGCGGAATGTACACATATTGGCGGAACCACGAGGTCAGCGAAATGTGCCACCGTTTCCAGAAATCGCGTATGGTGGCGGCGGAATAGGGATAGTTGAAGTTCTCGCAGATGGAAAAGCCGAACATCGAAGCCAGTCCGATCGCCATGTCGGAATAGCCGGAAAAGTCAAAGTAGATCTGGATGCAGTAGCAGACCGCCCCCGCCCACGCAAGGGCAGAGGAGGGTGACTCCGCCGCGAATGCCGCATCGGCAATGACCGCCGCCGCGTTGGAGATGAGGAGCTTTTTCGAAAGCCCCCAGATAAAACGGCGGATGCCCGAAACCGTGCCGGAAAGCGTCACCGTGCGGTCGGACAGCTGGGCGCGGATGTCCTCATAGGCAACGATCGGCCCTGCGATGAGCTGTGGGAAAAAGGAGATGTACAGAAGCAGATTGAAGTAATTTTTCTGCACCCCGCACGTTCCGCGCGATACGTCCAATACATACGACAGCACCTGGAACGTGTAAAACGAAATGCCGACCGGCAGGGAAAGCGCCGGGAGCGGAACGTCAAACGGCAGAAGCGAGCAGAGCCACGGCACATATTTGAAAAAGCCGAGGATGATTAAATTGACGACGACAGAAAACCCGGTCAGAAACTTCCGCCGCCCCTCGTCCCCGCGCTCCATCGCCGCCCCGATTCCGCGCGCCGCACAGTAATTGAACAGCACCGAAAACAGCATGATGACGATGTACACAGGTTCGCCGTAAGCGTAGAACAGAAGACTTGTAATGCCGAGCAGGATATTTTTCGCGGTGATGCAGTTTTTCGGTATGAGCAGATAAAGAAGCCACACCGTGGGCAGAAAGACGAATAAAAAGACAGTTGAGGAGAAGACCATATCCGATAGTACCTTATGATAAAATAATTCATCTTATATTATACCATTTCCGGCGGATAATTACAAGTATTTATTTGAAAAAAACCGTGGAAATTCGGTGCGGGTGCGGCAGAACAATAAAAATGCCCCAGCCGCGGCGGGGGAGTGGGACGATGATGTTACCGTGCGGAGTAATGCGATACCCAAACTTTGTATGGGAGCCTATATGGTTTCGCTTTGTAAAACCTTGCTCCCGCGGATTTGAAAAGGATTCGTATCACCGTTGGTACTCCCGCAGAACGTGTCCGGTGAAACAAAGTTTCACAGGTGAAACAAAGCTTCACAGGTTAAGCAAAGCTTCACAGGTTAAGCAAAGCTTCACAGGTTAAGCAAAGCTTCACAGTTGAAACAAAGCTTCACGGGGGAAGGTTGCCCTGCGGGCAGTTATTTGAAAAGTACCCCCGAAACCCAAACCGTCAGCACCGTCACAAACACATTCGTCATTACCGCCGCAGGGAGAACCCCGCGCATCTTCTGCATCCGTCCGCCCGTGCAGTAGATGGAGATGACATATAAAACCGTCTCCGACGACCCGGCAACAACAGATGCGCACAGACCGGTAAAGGAGTCCGCGCCGCAGGAGGAGAGGATGTCCGACAGTACCGCTGTTGATGCACTGCCCGACACGGGGCGGGTGATGAGCAGGGGAAGCAGTTCTGCCGGTACACCGATTTTCTCACAGACGGGCGAAAGCACCTCCGACAGCAGTTCCACCGCCCCCGATGCCCGGAACAGCGCAACTGCCGTGACGAACAGAAGCAGGGTCGGGAACAGCTTTACAGCCGACGAAAATCCCCGCTCCGCACCGGACAGAAACGCCCCCGCCGCCCTTCCGGGTCTGCGCAGAAAGAGGATGCCGAGGAGCAGGATGAGAAGCGGGAGAAAGAGATTCATGATGTCCTCCTTTTCCCGCAAACCACCCCCGTCACCAAAACCGCAAACACCGCCCCCGCCATCGAAACGATCCACACGGCGGGGAGAACACGCGCGGGGGCGGAGGAACCGGCGGCGTGGCGCAGGGAGAGCAATGTCGTCGGCAGGAGTGCGGGCGGGGCGGTGTTCAGGACGACGAACATCGTCATGTCGCGGAAGCGGTGATGTTCTTCCAGTTTTTCCATTGCGGCAAGACCGAGCGGGGTCGCCGCGTTGCCGATGCCGAGCAGATTCGCCGCACGGGAGGCGGAAATTTCCGCCATGCCCGTTTCCCCGCCCTCCGCGGCGGTTTCGGGAAACAGCCGGACGAGCAGAGGGGAGAGCAGGTTTTCAAGAAATCCGATGACCCCCGCATCCCGCAGCACTTCCAGCACCCCGCACCACAGGCACATCGCGCCGAGCAGGGTCAGAAACAGTTCCACACACGCCTCCGCGCCCGAAAACAGCGCATCGCCGAGCGCGGGCAGATTTCCCGTCGCAAGCGCGCACATAAACGAAACAAGACAGAATCCCCCGAATACCATTCCCGCGATAAAGCATCCCCCCTTGACTTTTTGCGTGAATTGTGTTATCATAATAGTATGATTTCTTCGGAAAGGATATGAATGACGATGCCCCGGATGTATTCATCGCGTACCGGCTCCAGCGCCTACCGCGCACACGCAAGAGAAGTGCGGCAGAAACGGTTTTCGGACTGTCTGCGCTGGCTCATCTGCGCACTTTGCGCGGTGCTTCTGTCGCTTTTTGAGGGGACATCGTTTTCCTTTTCGGGCGGCGGAGAGCCCATCATCCCGTTTCTGCTCCCCGCGTGGGTCGCGGTGACTGCCATGTTTGCGGGTGCTGGCCCCGGCGCGTGGTTCGGCGTGTTCTGCGGACTGCTCTCAGATGCGGCGGGCGGGGGAAGCGTCTATCTTCTGCCGCTTGTGTATATGGGGATCGGACTTGTTTCCGGTCTTGCCGGCAGGCGCATTCTGCGGCGGCGGTTCGTCATCTGGCTTCTGTGGGATGCGGCGGTGTGCAGCTTTTTTGCGCTGTACCGCATGGCGGGGGTCTGTCTTCTGGCGGCGGTAAACGGCGATGCGCTCCCGCTTGCGGTCGTGCTTCTGACCCGTGCCGGAAAAGAAGCATTGGCGGCATTTCTCTGGGCGATCCCGCTGTATTTTCCGGCGGGGTGGGTGCTGCGGCGGCGGGTATGATTTTTATTATAAGGAAGAAAAATGATATGATGTATCCCTTTCTGACACTGGACGACGGCACGGAAATCGTGCATTCCGAAATGAGACCGGATCACACGGTCAAGGTCTATATTGAGAAGCCCGATGAAAAAGACTGCTTCTATCATGCGACCTGCTATCTTCCGGAATACAAGTGGGAAGATATTTTCGGATTCACGGATGAGGACATCGGGCGGTATCGGGAGATCATCCTATCTGCGGCAGAAAGCATCCACCGGTCTGCGGCGGGATTCCCGTACACCTTTCCGCCGGCATTCTGACCCAAACAATTCCCAAACAACAAGGCTTCCCACACCACCAGCCACGGGTGACACGGAAAGCCTTTTCCTTTTATTCCAACTCCCCGAACGCCATATGAATACACGGCGCGGAAAGAAGATTGTATTCCTCATCGTAAACCGACACATTCCCCGCGCCCTCGCCGTAGACGGTGATGACGTCGCCGGGGATGAAATTCTGCGTGTCCCCGGTCAGCGCGGTGCAGTCGCGCACGAGAATCCGGAACGCACCCGTTTCGTCGGTGCAGAGGTAGTAGACCGCGTATTTGTCGCCGCTGTACAGGGCATCGGGGTCGGAGAATTTTTTCTCCACCGTCAGGGAAAGCGCGGTGAAGCGGTCGAGATACGCATCCGGCATCCGATAGAACGCTTCCGCGTCCGTTTCGATGCAGGCTTCGATGTACGCAGGCTCGGAAAGCGAGGTGTCGATCGGTTTGTCGAACATCCCCGTCACGCGCCCGATGAGATTGCCGATGCCCACAGAGGAGATCATCGTGTATACCACGCCGACGGCGACGATGGCGACCTTGTGCGACGTCTTGTGCGGGGAGGTCAGAAGCAGAATGATGCCCGCGACCGGCATGAAGATCAGCGCAAGGATGATGAACCACCACGAGTGATACCATTCCACGAACACAACGCGGGACGAGCCGCGGTTCTGCTTCCACGGGGATGCGTTCTTTTTCTGTTTTTTTACCGCGCGGTGCCCCGCACGCATCTCCTCGGGACAGAATGCCCCGCAGATGGGACAGTTTTCCGCCGCTGGGTCAAAGAAACTTTCGCACTCCGGACACAGATTGAGGTCGGGTCGGTCGGGGGTGTCGTTGTTGTAGGTGTGCATGGTTGTTTCTCCTTTTTCTGATAAATCACTTCGCCGCAGGCAACTTCACCGAATACTTTTTGCGGGGATACTTACAGCGGTGCGAACTTTTTCAGATCCGCGGGAAACAGATTGCTTCCTCTACAAAATCATCGAAATCGCATTGCGTAAGACAATATCGACATCATCGCCTGTCAGTTTCCACCATCACCCATACGCTATCCCATTCCACCCCATCCAAAGCCGCACAGCATAAACGACCACAAACAACACAAGCATCCCCCACACGCAGATGTTTTCCGCGCGGAGATACGGTTTCATGGGAATACGGAACCTCTCAAGCACCCGTGCAAAAGGGCGCGGAAACACCGCGCGGAGCAGAACGGGCAGAAGAAGCGGCAGAACGAAAACGAGCGGATGATAAGAAAACGCACGGTCAAATTCCCCGCGGAAGACCGCCAGAGCCGCGCGGGTCATGCCGCATCCGGGGCAGGGGATGCCCGTTGTCAGGCGCAGAATGCACAGACCGTCTGCACGCAGATCTTCTGCAAGGAAGAAGAACGCGGCAATCGCCGCCGCTGTGAGCAGGAGCAGAGCCGCGTTCCGGAGAAAGGTTGAAGTGGAAGTGAAACCGGAACCGGGATGTTTCACGGTTATGTAGCGGACGGTTCCGTCATGTCCCTGTGCGGGCGGATGACGGCGACACGGTCGTTTCCGGCGTAGTCGCGGCGGATGATGCAGGTGCAGTCAAGGTCGGCGGCAAGCGCACGGATGGCGCGTTTCTGGTCGTAGCCGATCTCAAAAATGATACACCCGCCGGGCGCAAGCCGGTCAAGATACCCGGACAGGATGGCGCGGTAATAGTCCAGACCGTCCTCGCCGCCGTCCAGCGCATAACGCGGCTCCATCTGCACCTCCACGTCGAGCGTGTCAACGACATCGGAAGAAATGTACGGCGGATTTGCCGTGATGACGTCCGGTCTTTCCGTACATCCTGCCGGTGTGTCGGCAGACAGAACGTCGCCTTTGGCAATTGTGAAGCGGTCGCCCGTGCGGTCATGGAACCGGATACGGTTGCGTTCTGCCGTTGCGATGGCGGAGGGGTACAATTCCAGCCCCCAGGCGTGCGCGATGTCGTTCCTTTGCAGAAGCACGGAGATCGGCACACATCCGGAGCCTGTGCAGAGATCCCAGAGAATCCCGCCTGCGGGCAGACGTGCGGCGGCTTCCTCCACCAGCGTTTCGGTGTCGGCACGCGGAATCAGGCATCCGGGCGCAGTATGGAAATCTTCTCCGCAGAACGGGGAGACTCCGAGCAGATACGCAAGCGGAATGCCCTCCCCCCGTCCGGCGGCGGCGGAAAGACAGCGGGTTACGGTTCTCTCGTCCGCCTCCTCCGCACCGCGCAGGAGTACCTGGGCACGGTCCATATGGGCGACAAGACGCAGAATTTCGTCAGTTTCGTATACCTGGTCGATGGGCAGACCCGTTGCACGGGCGGCATCGGCAAGGGACGCACGCAGGGTGCGCCGCAGTTCAGCATAAGTCATGGCAGATCCTTATTTTACTTTACAAGTCGGTAGTCTTCACCCGGAACTTCTTCGGTTTCAAAGTCCGGATATTCGTCTTTCAGGGTGTATTTGACGGCGGCGATGGCGATTTCAATCTGGTCGTCGTCCGGTTCTTTCGTTGTCATGCGCTGCATCCACAGTCCGGGCGCGGAGAGGATGCGCGTGAAAAGGTTTTCGTGCTTGCCCGCGTAGCGGATGAATTCATAGCTCAGACCGATGATCAGCGGAAGCATCGGAATCTTGATGAGCAGGCGCACCCACAGGCTGTCCCATGTAATAAAGGAAGCAACGATGATGGACAGAATCAGCGCAACGAAGATGAAGCTCGTGCCGCAGCGGGGATGGAAACGTTTCTGCCGCCGGACGTTTTCGACGGTCAGGTCAAGACCCGCCTCGTAGCAGAAGATGGTCTTGTGCTCCGCGCCGTGGTACTGGAACGTGCGCCGGATGTCGCTCATGAACGACACCGCCCAGACATACAGAACGAAGATGGCAATGCGCATCCCCCCCTCGGTCAGGTTCTTGAACCAGCCGAGATTGCCGCCGACAAGCGAATCCAGTCCCTTTGTGACCAGCATCGGCAGATAGAAGAACAGCCCGAATCCAAGCGCCACGCCCAACACCGATGCGATGACCATGATAAAGTCCATCACGCTCTTGCCGAACTTCTTTTCAAGCCAGATCTCAAATTTCGACGGCTGTTCTTCCTCCACGCCCCACGCATCGGCGGAGATGCCGAGCACCTTGTAGGAGAGGACGAAGCTTTCCACCATATTCACGACACCCCGGATGATCGGAATGTTCAGAATCTTGTATTTGTCGCGGACGGAGGTGTATTTGTGGTCGGAAATGCGGATGCGCTTGTCCTGCTCGCGGCGCAGGGCAATGGAATAATTGCCGCCCGCTTTCATCATGATGCCCTCGAGCACCGCCTCCCCGCCGATTTTGCCGCGGCGGCACGCCAGAGGATCGTCACACGCCTCGGGCGCGTTTTTCTGCTTTTTGTTTGTCTTTTTATTTTCGGACATGAAAATGGAATTTCCTTTCGTTGATATCGGGTACTTAATATTATATCAGATTTTTATGAGAAAGGAAAGACCTTTTGAAATAAATTCACAGAAAACTCGCAAAATTGCAATCAGAACCCCCGCCGACAGCGCGAATTTCCGCCCGAAAACAAAAAATTCACATCTCGTCTATTGAAAATTTGCATGGAATGCTTTATAATAATAGTGTATTATGATTCCAAAGGAGCGTGACAGCACAGAATGCTTCCATCCCTCAGAAACTTTGCGATCACCTTTCTGGTATCGCTGATGATATTCGGCGCACTTGCGTATTTTCTTGCGGACTTTGCCATGGAGAGCTTTTCCTCGGGGTTCAAAAACACCGGAGACGAAGCGGAGACCGGAGAGGTCACAGCAGATGCAGAGGAAACGCAGAGCGTGTTCAATCCGTTTGACTCGGTCGAAGAAGAAAACACCACCATCCAGGGGACGTCGTTCAATTTCGTCCTCGTCGGCCTTGATTACCAGGCGGAAGTGTTTGACGACTACAACGAACATATTCCCGACTACCTGTCCGCCGCCTTATCCGGCACGCAGGACAAGGAGGTCATGCAGAATCTGACGTATGAGATGACACGCGGCATTTCCGCCGATGCGGTCATCGTTGGGCGTGTGGACAAGGAGGATCGGCGGCTTGTTCTGACGGCACTGCCGGGCAATACGCGCGTGTTCATTGACGGCGTGCATACGGATCTCGGCTCCGTGTTCATCGACAAGGGACTGGACTTTTTCCTTGGCAAGGTCTCGGCGCTGACCGGATTCAAAACCGACTATTACGCGGTCGTCGCGATTCCCGCAATGGAGAGCATCATCGACCGTCTGGGCGGACTGTCGTTCAAGGTTCCGTGCGATATGGAATATGAAGACCCCGTAGAGGAACTGGAAATTTCGCTGAAAGCGGGCACGCAGTGGCTATCCGGCAAAACCGCGATGCAGGTTCTTCGCTACGCAGGTTATGAGGATCGCGACATCTCCCGCACAGAGGTCATCCGCGACATGGCGGTCTCCATGCTGACCTCCATTTCCAATATCACGACCCTCGGCACAGCACCTGACTTGTACCAATCCCTCAAAAACGGCGTTTCGACGAATTTCAGTCTGTCGGATTTCACTGGCAATCTCGATATGATCTTCCGCATCGGCACGTTCACCGTCGTCAATTACGAATATCCCGGAAGAATGACGACCGAGAACGGCGACCCCATGTTTGTACCGGAAATGGATACGGCGATTTCTGCACTTTTGCAGTACCGATAAAAATTCATGCATGAAGAAAGGAACCCCTCTCATGAAAAACAGACTTGACCGCTCAAAATTCTTCATCGGCTCCTACATCCTCCAGCCCTACGCGCGCACGGAGCAGCACATCAAGGATCTGGCCGACTGCGGCGTGGACGTCATCATGTGTATGCAGTCCGACTACGAGGCGCTTGACCTGTTCGCCAAGTACGGTGTGGGCGCCATCGTCAACGACGTGCTCCCCGGCTGGTGGGGCGGAAACGGCGAAAAGTCCGGCATGATGCACACCGTCAACACCCCCGACAAGTACGAAGCGGCGGCGAAGAAATTCGTTGACCATCCCGCCATCGTCGGCATCGACACGGGCGACGAGCCGTCGGCACTCGATTTCCCCTACTACGGAAAGGTCATCGACTTCACCGAAAAGAATTTCCCGAACCAGTTCGCGTATCTGAACCTGTACCCCAACTACGCATCGGTCTCCCAGAACAACGACGACGAGACCGTCTGCCAGCTCGGCACGAAGACCTATGAGGAACACATCGCGCGCTACTGCGAGAACGTCCCCACCGACTACATCTGCTACGACTTCTATATGTATTCCGCATCCGTTGCGGGCGCATACGAGAATCTGCGCATCGTTGCCGATGCCTGCCGCGACACCGGACGTGATCTGTGGATCGTCTTGCAGGTCAACTCCAACCGCCCCGCGGAATGGATCTCCGAAAACCAGCTCCGCTTCCAGGCGTATTCCGCAATGGCGTTCGGTACGCAGTCCGTCATCTGGGCGTGCTACACCGCCGGCTGGTGGCACAATCAGGTGCTCGACGACAAGGGCGAGAAGACCGAGCAGTACGAAAAGTTAAAGAAGATCAACCATGAGATCAAACCCCTTGCCGAAACCTACATGAAGTACCGCCGCACCTCGACCCACTTCATCGGCTTTGCGGAGGACGATCCCGATCTGTCCAAGCTTGCGTACAAGCCGATTCCCGCGCTGAACACCGGTGTGTTCTTCGACGTCAAGGCGGAAGCCCCCATCGTTGTCGGTCAGATGGTCGGCAAGTGCAGAGAGGACGGTTACGCCCTGATGATCTGCGCCGCAGACGACCCGCGCGACAAGGCGAACAAGTCCTACGAGATCACCCTGCGCGCACCGTACTCGAAGACCGTCTGCGCCTACAAGGGCGACGAAAAGCGCATCCTCCTGCCCGATGAGAACGGTGTCTACCACATCCCCGTCTCCTCCTGCGGCGGCGTGCTGGTGACGGCGAAGTAAGAGGAAATGCGCCGTTTGGCATAACACAGTCACATACAGAGCCGCCGCGGAGATTCTGCGGCGGTTTTTGTTTTTTTGGCAAGAACGCAAGCGGGACGGTGCGCACGATAAACCTTCCCCTTGTATTCTTGCCAACGCAAAGTTTTAGCCGAAACAACGTACTACAGAGAGAAATGAAGGTCTGTTTACTACCCGAAGGAGGTCCCCCCATCATGCCCCACAGAAAAAACCGCTCCACCATACAACTCATCCTTACGATCCTCCTGCTCCTCACCCTCTCCGCCTGCACCGCGACCGCCGGGGGTGCGGATGGATCGGGAAACGGGAACGGAAAAACCGCAGGGAAAAACATGGACGTCACGCCGCGGGCGGCGGAAACGGAGTCTGACGAGTACTACGAAAATATGTACAAGTATCTCCGCCTGACCGATGAAACCGGTCAACAGATGTACACATTCGATTTTTATGTATACGGCGATTCCGTCGCACTGCATCAGTTTACGCTTGGCAAAGCGGGAACGGGCACACTTCGTTATTTCGGTTACGACGGCACCCTGCAAAAGCAGATGAAGTACCCGGAAGAAGCGGATGCAAATTACAACACCCTGACAGCCTCCGGTCACATCGCCGCCGTAGAAAAAACGGACAACCGGGAGACCATCGTTCTGTATGACTTAGACGACAACGTCATCGGACAGTCCCTCTCGTTTCCCGCACTGCATGACGGATACGCCCACAGCTTACACTCGTTCGGCGAGGAATTTTTTGTGTATCACAGTGGGTATGAAGCCGTCATTGTCAACGGCTTTGCAAACGAGCCGGTCACGGTGGAGCTGCCGTGCTATGTCACGAACCTTTCGCTTCTGCCGGACGGAACGTTTCTTTTATACGGAAGTGAACTGGTCGTGGGGGACAACCGGTATTACACGATGGATCCCGTGACCGGGGAATGCGCAAGCTACCGGTATTCCGACACCGTTTCCGAACCGCGGGCACTGTTTGAGACAAACGGCATCAAGGTATGGGAGACCTATTATCAGGACGGGGAATTTTATGCCGTCGGGCGGGACGGACTGTATGTATACAGGGACGGTGCGCCGCTTCTGCTTGTGAACTGGGCGGAATCCGCGCTGGACGGGGAATATCTTGAGCTGCAGGCGGTGCTGTCCGACGATGCATTCCTCATTACCTACCGCAATTTCATGAATGAAATCTACGACTTCGGTCTGCTCATCCGCACCGAAGAACGCCGCACAAAGCCCCGCGAGGTCGTCCGTCTGGCGGCGGTCGGGCTGGATTCCGTACACCGCGATCTCATTTCCGCCGCGGCACTGCAGTTCAACCGGGAGAACGACGACTACAGAATCGATCTCACCGTTTACGAAACGCAGGCAGAAGAAACGCTTTCCAACACCTGGAAGAACAAAGAGGAAAAGCATGCGGCAATCGGCGAAGCCGCACAGAACGCGTTTGAAGCCGACCTGCTTGCGGGTGTCACCTACGACGGCTATTTTCTGCCGGAGGTGTCGGAAAAACGTGACTTGCTTTCGGACAAAGGATTGCTGTGCGACTTGTCGGCGTATATCGGGGAAGACCAACTGCTCGGCTGTATCGAAACGGCATACACGACCGACGACGGCATCATTGCCCTGCCGTTTTTCATGAAGCTGTCCACGCTTGTGACGACGCAGGACATTCTCCCGTCGAAAACGAGCCTGACACGGGATGTGCTTTATGACATTGCCGCCGCCGTGGGGGACGGCGAAGCGCTGTTTTCCACGGATGTGTACAGTGCGCTGAAAACCGTCGGACAGTACGATTTCATCGACTTTGACACAAAGACCTGTTCCTTTGACACGGAGGACTTTGCGCAGTGGATGGACTTTCTGCTTGACGTCCGCGCGGGAACGTATACAGACGAGTCGCTTGAGGTCATTCATGAAATCCGTTATGAAAGCGATTTCACGGCATCGCAGGAATTTGCACTGACGTCTCTTGACAAAATCGCCGGGAACACCCTGACTGCCCCGGACAGTGTGAAGTTCACATCCTGCAATCTCAATTCCGTGGAGTCGATTTCGGCGATGCTGCTCAATTTCAAAGGCCGGCGCATCAACTACTGCGGGTATCCCTCCGACGACGGCACGACCGTGCTTCTCTCCTCGGATGCGATGTTTTCCATGTCGAAAACCGCACCGTCCCCCGACGGCGCCGCGGCGTTTATGCAGTATCTTTTGTCCGACGGAATCCAGACCTGCCGGCGGGTGGAGCAGTTCGGTCTGCCCGTTTCGCGCACGGCGATGGAAAGCGTGTTCCCCGTTGGGTATATTTATTACAGGGTCGGCATCAAGGGCAGAGTCGTCAGCGAGGGCAGCTGGTACGCAGACCATCCGGATGCGCTGACACTGGGATATATATATAGCGAGACAAGTGCCAATTACGATGGTGTGTTCACATCGGTCTACACCCGCGAGGACGACCGCGACCTGTTCATCCGCTTTCTTGACCGCGCCACCGTGAAAACCGCCGCCGACGCGACCCTGGCAACGATTCTGGATGAGGAAATTTCGTATGCCGAAGCCGGGGTCAGGGATGCAAAGGAGACCGGAAGGATTTTACAGAGCAGGGTGAATATTTATATCAATGAGTAACAGATACCACAATTGATTTGAGCAAGAACGAATGTGAATAAATGTGAAAAAGTATGTGAAAATGAGAAGAAAAAATATTTTAAAACATTTTTAGAAAAGTATTGACACGACTGTAAGAATATGGTATAATAGAACCATAAAAGAAAGACACTTTACAAGCGCGCCACGGTAAGGGACAAATCTTCTATAGCAGGCGGAAGACGGTATTTTCCGGAAATATTGTTCTTTCAAAACCCATCGGTTCCGGTTTACCGGAGAAAGGTTCAAGGAACATGAAGAAGTTCAAACGTATTTTCTTCCTTGTGATCGTCTGCATGATGGTGTTGTCCATGAGCATCTCTGCAGCAGTTCACAGAACTTGCAATTGTACAGGCTCCGTTTTCACCTATGACAGAGCGCAAAACGTACCGCAATGGAATGACTACTATTGTAAGGGTAGTTATGTCACTTTCCATGTGTTTACTTGCAATATTTGTGGTGGTGAAATGTACAGAGATGAAGATTGCACCTTTTACATAGTGGAGCATGAATGGGATGGCGATTTGTGCACGAAGTGCGGCAACTATTATCTCGGCTGAAATTTGAAATAAGCATCTCAAGATGTGGCTGTCGTTGATAAGCCACATCTTGCATTTTATAATTATGAAAATTATATTTCTGCTAATACTATGTTTTTTCATGTCATCATGCAATCATGATACAACCACAACAGATGGCAGTACTGCCGTTCACGACGGAAACACACAATCGTATGTGACAAGTGAAAACCTGATTTCCGAATTTTATTACGAAAACGTCTACCGCTTCCACCGCATGGAAAATGCGGAAAACGAAGACGTTACCTCCTTTACCCGGAAAAATCTGAACGGAAACCTTACGGCGATCAATTATTCGGACGCGAAAGCCGGGCGCTCCCTCATGACATACAGCGTGACGGGCGAACTTCTGGGTGAAGAAGCACTTCCGCTTTCGCTGAAAGCAAATACGTTTGCCATCACGGACGACGGGAACATCGCTGCGGCGGTCAGCGCGGGATACGGGTATTTCAATTTCGTTCTTTTTGATATGGAGGGGAACATTCTCGCTTCTTCCGGGGAATATTTCGGGACGTTCGGAACGTCGGACGGTATGGCGGCATTCGGCAGCGACTGCATTCTGTATTACAGCGGTTATACGGCACTGCTGTTTCACGACCTGACACAGCCGCCGATGGAGCTGGATTTGCCGTGTATGCCGCAGAAAATTTTCCGTCTGTCGGACGACACCCTGCTGATTTACGGCAAGATTGACTATGTATTGTCCGGAGAATATTTTCTGCTGGATACCAATACCGGGGAATGTTCGGAATACCGGTATTCGGACACGGTGAAAGACCCTGCCGAGCTGTTCACGGATGCCCGGGATACCTGTTACGGAAACGGCGAATTTTATGCCAACTGCAAAGACGGACTGTATGTTTACAGGGACGGTGCGCCCGTTCTGCTGGTGAACTGGTCGGAGTCCGACATGGACGGCTCCGCGATTACCGTTGAGGAAGTGTTTTCGGACGATGCGTTCCTTGTTTCCCGTTATGACGAACTCGAATACCAGACCGACTTCGGCTTCCTCACCCGCACCGAAGAACGCCGCACAAAGCCCCGCGAGATCGTCCGTCTGGCGGCGGTCGGACTGGATAACACGCACCGCGACCTCATTTATGCCGCGGCACTGCAGTTCAACCGTGAGAACGATGACTATAAAATCATTCTTACCGACTACGAAACGCAGGCAGAGGAGACCGTGACGTCCGGGTGGACGACCTACGAGGAAAAGCAGGCGGTCATCGCCGAAGCCGCACAGAACGCGTTTGAAGCCGACCTGCTCGCGGGGGTCACCTACGACGGCTATTTTCTGCCGGAGGTGTCGGAAAACCGCGAATTGCTTTCGGACAAAGGACTGCTCTGCGATTTGTCGGGGTATTTATCGGAAGGACAGCTGCTTGGCTGTATCGAAACGGCATATACGACCGACGGCGGCATCATTGCCCTGCCGTTTTTCATGAAGCTGACGACACTCATCACGACCCAGAATACGCTTCCGTCCACCACGCGCCTGACACGGGAGGTGCTTTACGACCTTGCCGCGGGGCTTGACGACGACGAAACGCTGTTCGTCGAAGACGTTTACGACACGCTGAAAACGGTCGGGCAATACGATTTCATCGACTTTGACGCAAAGACCTGTTCCTTTGACACGGGAGAATTTGCACAGTGGCTTGATTTTCTCCTCGACGTCCGCGCGGGAATGTACACCGATGTGTCGCTTGAGGTGATTCACGGCGAAAACGAGGATCTGCTGGGCTGGCAGACCTTTGCCATGACGTCACTCGATGCGAACCGCATCACGGAGCAGAACCGCGTGAAGTTCACGGAATTTACGTTCTCGTCGGTTGACAGCGTCGCCGCGATGCTGCTCTGCTTCAAAGGACAGCGCATCAACTACTGCGGGTATCCCTCCGACGACGGCACGACCGTGCTTCTCTCCTCGGATGCGATGTTTTCCATGTCGAAAACCGCACCGTCTCCCGACGGCGCCGCGGCGTTTATGCAGTATCTGTTGTCCGATGAAATCCAGACCTGCAAGCGCATGGAGCGGTTCGGCCTGCCCGTTTCGCGCACGGCGATGGAACGCGTATTCCCGATGGGGTATATCTATTATAAGGTCGGGGCGCTCAATTCCGTCCTGACCGAAAACGACTGGATGACCTACCACCCCGATGCGTTCGGACTGTCGTTTCTCTACAGCGGCGACTCCATGTCCGCGGAAAACCAGCTGCGCAACGGCGTGGTGACGAGTGTCTACACAAGAACGGACGACCGCGACCTGTTCCTCCGCTTCCTTGACCGCGCCACCGTGAAAACCGCCGCCGACGCGACCCTGGCAACGATTCTGGATGAGGAAATTTCGTATGCCGAAGCCGGGGTCAGGGATTCCCACGAGACCGGGCGGATTTTGCAGAGCAGGGTGAATATTTATATCAATGAGTGAGGGGGATGCGGCGTTGTTTTGCGTGTAATTTGAGAAAATCGCCTACAGAGATAGGGATGGCATATTCTTATCCCCCCCCAAAAAAATCAGGAAACCGTATCCCCCGACACGGTTTCCTTTCCTTATCATATCATCCCGCTCATCCCATGCGCACGGACAGGCGTTTCAATACATTTGTCAGCGGAAGGACGAGCATTCCGGCGAACAGATTTCCGACACCGTGGATGAAGTCCCAGGGGAGACCCGCGACAATCCACGCGATCATGCCGTCAAAGCTCATACCGAACAGCAGCGCCTGCGCGGGTGCGTACAGCGTTCCGAACAGACAGCCGTGCAGACAGCAGACCGCCGGATACACGATACAGGCGACCTTCGTCGGCATATTCCGCGGCAGGAGCATCGTCACGCCCCAGAGCACCGTCCAGAGATAGAGGTACGGTATCCACCAGGTCGCAAAGCCCGCAAACAGACCGTTGATGAAGACGTAGATGTAGATCGGATACAGTGCTTTTTTGCGGTAGACCAGGGTGTAGACCATTGTGAACATTCCGAGCAGGTGAATGTTCGGCAGGACTTCCATCAGAATTTTGGAACAGTACATGACCGTTCCGAGCATGGCAAAGATCACCATTTCCCGGATGCGTGCAGAGCGTTCTGCGGCGGAGTGTTTTGCGGCGGGATGATGGACTTCGGGCTGTTTGTTACTTCGTGTAAACAAGCTCGTAGTGTGCGCCGTCCGTGATGGCGGTCGTATCGACGCCGGAGGTCGCATATTCGCCGTTCAGATAGAACGCCCAATAACTCTGGTCGACGTCATAGTCTGCGGTGATGCCGTTGACGACCTTGACGTAAAGACCGTACTCGCCCTCATCGCCTGCGATGAGGTTATTTTCCAGAAGCGCCGCGCCGACGGTTTCCGCATCGGTCTTGACGGTGAACGTGACGGACTGCTCCTCGACCTTGACTTCGACGGCAATGGTCTTTGACCCCTCACCGAGCGTGGTGTCGGAGAGATAGGTCGCGTTTGCCCACAGACCCTCGGCATCGACCTTTTCTCCGCAGGAGACACAGACGACGAGCATAAAGAGCGAAAGGACGACGGCGAGCAGCCGCTTTGCGGTGGTTGTTTTTGTGTTGTTCATAAGTAAAAATTCCTTTCCGGTGATGGATTTTCACAAAAAGGATAAAAGAAAAGCACCTCCCCAAAGGCGGGAACGTGCGCGACAAACAAGGATACCCCTGCCACTTGCGCTGTCCTGCTCACAGCGGGCACGGTACCCGGATTTTAACGCCCGTTTCCCTCCTTGTCTCCTTAAAAAAGAGACGTTTTTGCCCAGAGAAACTTTTCTACGGATTTTGTCCGATGGACAAAACGCCGGGCGCAAGAACGATAAGCATTCCGACTTTGACACAAAGCAATTTTGCTTTGCGTGCCTTACGGTAATGGCGGTTGCCGCGGATTTTCACCGCGATTTCCTTATCCCCGAACGGATTACGAAACTGGGTACAGCAGTACCCGGGGTACGATTCTCCGCCCGACAAAAACGCTCGGACTTTCGTTTCCGGCGTTTATGGACTTGCGTTTATTCTTTTGTGGTGGTGGGAGTGGAGGAGGTGTAATTCGATCGGCATAAAGAACGGCGCACCTCGTATCGTGTAGGGACGTCCCGTTTTCGCAAAGCGAAACCTTTGAGGCATCCCCTACACACACAGAGAAGGCAGTGTTTCGACCTTGATGCAACACACCTCTCCCCACTCCATACCAAAATTATAACACATCTCACATAAATTGTCAAGTATCATTTCCCCCGATTCCGGGAACAATATGAACAAAATGTTAAATCCGATAAAATTTTCGCATACCTATTTACAAACCGCGTGAGTTGTGATATAATGTATACAGAAAAGGTAAACATTGAGCCGGAACCAACCGGACAGAAAGGATCTCCACCATGACCATTACCAATGACATCCGTTATATCGGCGTTTTCGACCGTGAGGTCGATCTCTTTGAGGGACAGTATACTGTGCCCGACGGCATTTCCTACAATTCCTATCTGATTCTTGACGATAAGATCGCGGTGATGGACACCGTGGATGCACATTTCACGCACGCATGGCTTGACAATCTGCGCGATGCGCTCGGCGGCAGAACGCCTGATTATCTCATCGTTCAGCACATGGAGCCTGACCACGCGGCGAACATTGCCAATTTCGCAAAGACCTATCCGGATGCGAAGATCGTTTCCTCCGCAAAGGCGTTTTCCATGATGGAGAACTTCTTCGGCACCGGCTACGAGGATCGCCGCATCGTCGTCGGAGAGGGCGACACGCTGAATCTGGGCAGTCACACCCTTGCATTCGTCGCCGCACCGATGGTACACTGGCCGGAGGTCATTGTCACCTACGACACAAAGGATAAGGTCCTGTTCTCCGCCGACGGATTCGGCAGGTTCGGCAATACCGACGAGTCTGCTCCTTGGGCAGACGAAGCAAGACGCTATTATATCGGCATCGTCGGAAAATACGGCAAACAGGTGCAGAATCTGCTTGCAAAGGCATCCGGCCTTGAAATTGAGAAGATCTGCCCCCTGCACGGCCCGGTTCTGACCGAAAATCTCGGCTACTATCTCGACCTTTACAACAGCTGGTCGTCCTATACGGCGGAAGAAGACGGCATCGTCATCGCCTACACCTCGGTATACGGCAACACAAAGAAAGCCGTATTGCAGTTCGCCGACAAGCTCCGCGCAAACGGATGTCCGCAGGTCGTCGTCCATGACCTTGCACGGTGCGATATGTCCCAGGCGGTCGCCGATGCGTTCCGTTACAGCAAGCTCGTCTTGGCGACCACGACCTATAACGCCGACATCTTCCCCTTCATGCGCGAATATATCGACCATCTGACCGAGCGCGCGTTCCAGAACCGTACCGTTGCCCTCATCGAAAACGGCAGCTGGGCACCGATGGCGGCAAAGATCATGAAAGAAAAGCTCTCGTCGTCCAAGAACATCACCTGGGTGGAAAATACCGTCCGCATCCTTTCCGTACCCGACAAGGAAGCACAGAAGCAGCTCGGTGCGATGGCAGATGAGCTGTGCCGCGAATATCTTGCACGCCGCGACGAGACCGCCGACAAGAACGACCTGACAGCACTGTTCAACATCGGCTACGGTCTGTACGTCGTCACCTCCAACGACGGCAAAAAGGACAACGGTCTCATCGTCAACACAGTCACCCAGGTCACAAACACCCCCAACCGCATCGCCGTGACCATCAACAAGGACAACTACTCCCACCATGTCATCAAACAGACCGGCAAAATGAACATCAACTGCCTGTCCGTTGACGCACCGTTTGCCGTGTTCGAGAAGTTCGGCTTCCAGAGCGGCCGCAATGTCGATAAGTTTGCCGGATGCCAGCCGCTCCGCGCAGACAACGGTCTTGTTTTCCTGCCGCGCCACATCAACAGCTTTATGTCGCTGTCCGTGGAGCAGTATATCGACCTTGACACGCACGGAATGTTCATCTGCTCCGTCACCGAAGCCCGCGTGATGAGCGACCGTGAAACGATGACCTACACCTACTACCAGAATCACGTCAAGCCCAAGCCCGAAACCGACGGCAAGAAGGGCTACGTCTGCAAGGTCTGCGGCTATATCTACGAAGGCGACACGCTTCCCGAAGATTTCATCTGCCCGCTTTGCAAGCACGGCGCGGCGGATTTTGAGCCGATAAAGTAAATGGATAATATGAGGGGAACTTTTGGAGAAGTTCCCCTTCTTTGGATGGAGCATAAATGTGCGGCAGCCGTTTCCCCTCAAAACTTTTTGGGGGGATTATTTTTTGGATTTGTTCGATAAGCCCACCCTCTGTTTCCAAAGAAAAACTGACCATGCAGCCGTGCAGAGCGGTGCTTGGTCAGCTATTTATCATTCAAATGCTCCGATCCTGCCGGAAATCACTCTCATATGATGGTATCTTCGCGGGACGGAATGTCTTCTGTCCGGTGGGATTGCGGATTATTCCTCCGTCAACGCCGCAATGACCTTATCAAATGCTTTCTGCAGCGACTTCTCATTTTTCTCATACGTGGAAATCCAGTTTGCATTCCCGTCAATCAGGCAGGAGCGGAACATGGAGTATGTCTTGCCGCTGACACTGTCGTTGAAGATACGGCCGATGTCGAAGACGGCGGAGCCGCGGATGACGTCGTACATTTCGGAAGCATCGTTGTCGGAAGCGTATTTGACCTTGAGTGCCGTTTCAAACAGCGCGGGGGAAACGGTTCTGTACGACTCGGAAGCAAGGCATTCGAGAATGGCCGCGGACATATCGGGATCTCCGGCATCCACGGGAATGCCGTACAGTGTATACGGGAACGATGCGACGGTGTAATAGTCCTCCTGCCCCTCGTCGTACTTCGGAACGGGCAGAATGCCGTAATCCAGGTCGGCATCGCGCAGGTAGTTGCTTGCAAAATACACCTCTGTCGTCGCAAACAGCGCGCGGCTCTCCATGAACTGGTCGCGCACGAGCTGGTTGGAGTCGTTGGTGAAAAACATATCGCTTTGATTGTAGAATACATCGACCAGCTTTTCCAGAAGCGCCTGTGTCTTTTCTCCGCCGAATTCCTCCGACAGCACGGGAAGACCGTCCTCACCGATGGTCGTGGTGCGCAGACCGCTTGCAAAGAAGAACGTATCCGACCACACGGAATGCGTGGTATAGCCGAATTGGTCCTCCGCATCTTTCTGACCGTTGCCGTTCAGGTCATTGTACAGACCCTCAGAAAGGGCGATCATCTTGTCAAGTGTCCATTCGCCGTTACGCACCATGTCGTAAAGCGACGAGGGGTCGATGTCGTAATTCTGCGCCATCGTCTTGTTGAAATAGACGGCGTACAGCATATAAATCATGTTGGTGGAAATGTCGCCGGAGCAGAAATACAGCTTTCCGCCGCAGGTTGCCTCGTCAATGAGCGAATCCGGCCACCACGGCTTGTCAAAATCGATGTAATCGAGTTCCATCAAATCCACGAGCAGACGGTTGTATGCCAGCGTTGCGCCGCTCATGGAATACCCTGCGACGATGTCGTTCGCGCCGTCTCCCGCCATCGTGCTCTGCGTGACCTGCTTGACCCATGCCGCGCGGTCGTTGTACGCGCCTGCCGCAAGGGTGTAGGTCAGGGTGAGATTCAGCCGCTCCTCCACGGTGCGGTTGCGCAGATAAATGGCATCGTTGACGATGTCACCGTTTTCTTCCTCTACATAAAATTCCGCGTTGCCGGAACCCTCCCAGCCGAAAATGTGCGCTGTCGCACCGCCGAAGTCCAGTTCGTCCGGCAGATCGTCCGCAGCGTATGCGGGTTCCATCTCCGCCGGTTCTGTTGTGACGGCAGGTACCCCGGTGGAATCTGCTGTTTTGGTATCTGTGTTGGTACTGCCTCCGTCCGAGCACGCGCACAGAAGCGCGGAGACGAGGAGTGCTGACAGGAAGAGATTCTGTTTTTTCATAGGAAATGCCCTCGGTTTCTGATGATTTTTCTGTTCGTTATTGATTATACCACGGAATGCGGCGGGTGTCAAGGGAAGTTGTGTCGGGGGGAGGTAAAGTTTTTGTATGGTGGAGGAAGAATGTTGGCAACGGAAAGGCGACGATGATGATCTGAAAATCTTGCGCACCATTGAAAGGTTTATCATATGTCACCGTTACACGGTGACCGCGGGAGCAAGGTTTCGCAAAGCGAAACCATATAGGCCCCCCTACAAAATCCCCTGTTTGCATATTGCAAACGTTCGCACAGCGCAAAACAATATCAATATCTTCGCTTTTACTCCTCCGCCGTCGCCTGCTTCTGCGAAAGCACACCTGTCACATAATAATGCCCCCAGGTATTGTCATAGGACACCTCGACCTCAGACAGGGTATCGGGGATATAGATCTGCCCGTCGGTGGATGTCTGGCGGAAAATGACATACGTCGTTGTCACACTGTCCTGTGTAAGATCAACGAAATAGAACCGTCTGCGGGTGGTGTAGTTCTTTTCCATATATTCTTCCAGCGGCATACGGGACTCGTAGAGCATTGCCGCGTGGGGCTGACCGACGTAGTGGATGTGCCACGGCTGGAAGAACACGCCTGTCCATTCGCCCTCCCAGAACGGATACCGGACAACAAAGCCGAAGCGCCATGCGTTGTCCTGAAGCCATTTGGCAAGGTGGGAGCGCATATAGGTGCGGTAGTCCTGACCCTCCACGAGCAAATCAATGGACGTACCCGTGACGTGTTCGCTTGTGTCGTAATAGTCGTAAAGATAGCAGTCGTTGCCGTGGTCGGCAGACTTGTCCGCGCCGTCCACATAGGATTCGCCGAGAATGAAGCGTTCCCCTGTTTCCGCTTCTGCCGCCGCAAGGAGTTCTTTCAATGCATCCGCCGCGCCGCGTACCATCGTCACGGTGCCGTAGCCGTCGAGCGCGGTCTCCTCAAGCAGAAGCGAAAAGTCCTCATTGTGGATATAATAGCGGTCGTTGAGGATATAAAGGCCGTTTGTATAGTTGACCCCCTCCACGTTTCCTGCCATCAGCTCTTCTATGGTATAATAGGAAATCTCCGTCTCCGGGTCGCAGATGTCCTCAATAAAGTCCGACCATCTGACCTCCGACAGTCCCACGTCCTCCCGCCCGGAGAAATATTTTTCAAGGATCGCGTAAGTCACGTTCGGCCGTGCAAGGAGCAATATGATCCAGATGAGCGCGATCGCACCGAGGAAAATTCCCCAGTTCCGCGCAAGATGGAGCCAGCGTTTGGTTCGTTTTTTCATGGGTTTGTCCTTTCTTCTTATTACTCACGCCTCAAACTGCGCCCTGAACAGTCTCCGATACACCCCGTCCTCTTTCTGCATGAGTTCCTCGTGCGTGCCGGTCTCGGTGACGGTGCCGCCGTTGATGACCAGAATCTGATCGGCGTTTTTGATGGTGGACAGGCGGTGCGCGATGACAAAGCACGTCCGTCCCTCCATTAATCGGACCATGGCTTCCTGGATGCGGATCTCGGTGCGGCTGTCGACGTTGGAGGTCGCCTCGTCGAGGATGAGCATGGAAGCGTCGGCGAGCATGGCGCGGGCGATGGTGAGCAGCTGCTTCTGTCCTTTGGAGATGCCCGTGCCGTCGTCGGTCAGAACCGTGTTGTAGCCGTCGGGAAGCGTTTCGATGAACGAATGGATCTTCGCCGCCTTTGCCGCCGCGATGACCTCTTCTTCGGTCGCGCCCTCTTTGCCGTAAGCGATGTTGTCAAAGATCGTGCCGTGGAACAGCCATGTGTCCTGCAAGACCATCGTATACGCTGCGCGCAGGCTGTCGCGGGTGACGTGGCAGATGTCGTGTCCGTCAACGGAAATGGTTCCCGCCTGCGGGTCGTAAAAGCGCATCAAAAGATTGATGATGGTCGTTTTGCCCGCGCCCGTGGGGCCGACAATGGCGATCATTTTGCCCGGCGCAACATCCAGCGACAGGTCTCCGATGATGACCTTTTCCTCGGTATAACCGAACCGCACATGGTCGAGCTTCACGCCGCCTTTTACGTCCGTGAGAACCTCGGCATCCGCATCGTCCGGCTTTTCCGGCGCCTCGTCGAGCAGACGGAAGACCCTTTCCGCCGCCGCACACGCGGATTGCAGCTCCGCCATGATGTTCGCCATTTCATTGATGGGGCCGGAGAACTTGCGGCTGTACTGGATGAATGTGGAGACATTGCCGAGCGTAACCTTTCCGAACATATACAGCATCGCGCCGAACATGGAAATGAGCGACAACGACAGGTTGTTGATGAAGTTGACGCTCGGGCCGATCATGCACCCTTGGTAATCGGCTTCGTAATACGCATCCACCGCGTTTTTGTTGTGACCGTCAAAGCGGTCAACGATGACATCTTCCTTGTGGTACGCCTTGATGGTCTTCTGACCGGAGAGCATTTCCTCCGCATAACCGTTCAGAGTTCCGAGCATGGCGGAACGGCGGCGGAACAGCGGCTGGACCTTTTTCGCTTTGTAGCGGGTGAAGAGAATGGACATCGGTACCGTGATGCAGAATACGAGCAGAAGCAGAGGGGAAATGGAGATCATCATCGCAAGCGAGCCGACGATGGTGATAACGCTGGTGCAGATCTGCAAAAGGTCATTGGACAGCGATGCGTTCACCGTGTCAATATCATAGGAAATGTGGCTGATGATCTCGCCCGTCTGGTTCGCATCAAAATAGCCGACCGGGAGCGTGGTCAGGTGGTCAAAGACCTCCCGCCGCATCGTCCGCGTGATGCTCTGGGACAATTTTATCATCAACGTCGCGTTGAAATACGACAGCACCGCCGATGCGATGTAGAACAGGAGCATCAGCGCGCAGTAAAGAAAGACGGAATCGAAATCGACTTTTCCTATCCCCGGCTCAATGGCGTCAATGGCATACCCCGAGAGAAGCGGCCCGATCAGCGAAAAGAGGTTGGAGGCGATCATGAACAAAAGGATCACGAGAATCAGTCCCTTGTAGCGGAGCATATAACCGCCGAGCCGCCTGATCACCCGGATGCGGTCGGCACCGGTCATCTTTTGGTCCTTGACCTGATTTTTCGTTGGGGTCTTGCCGGCATTTCTGCCGCCCATCGGTGCTTTTCCGTTCATTCTACCACACCTCCCAGCTGGGAATCCGCAATTTCGCGGTAAATTTCGCACGATTCAAGCAACTGTTCATGCGTGCCCGCACCGATGATCTCACCCTCGTCGATGACAAGAATTCGGTCGCAGTGCATGACGGCGGAAATGCGCTGTGCAACAAGGATCGTTGCGCGGGTCTCCGTGCATTTTTCGCGCAGGGCGCGGCGGAGATTGGCATCCGTCTTGTAGTCAAGCGCAGAGGAAGCATCGTCAAGCAGGAGAATTTCCGGCTTTCCCGCAAGCGCGCGGGAGATGAGAAGCCGCTGTCTTTGACCGCCGGAGATGTTCGTGCCCTTGGTCGTCAGCATATGGTCAAAGCCGTCGTCAAAGGCGTCGATGAAGTCCAGTGCCTGTGCGTTTTCCGCCGCGCGGCGCAGCTCCTCCATCGGAATGTCGCGCCCGATGCGGATGTTCTCGGCAACGGTGTCCTCATAAATGAAGTCGTTCTGCAAAGCCGTGCCGAATTTTTCGCGCAGTTCTCCCTCGTCCATGGAGCGGATGTCACGGCCGCCAATGCGGATGGAGCCGCTTTTTACGTCATAAAAGCGCAGAAGCAGGGCAAGCAGGGTCGTCTTTCCCGACCCGGTCGCGCCGATGATGCCGAGCGTGCCGCCCTCGCCTACCGTAAAGGAAATATTCTTTACATTGTCCTTTGTGCCGTTGTAGGAAAAGGACACACGGTCAAAGACGAGATACGGCTCTCCCTGCCGTTTGATTGCTTCAAGCTGTTCTAAATCCACGGGCGCATCGAGAATCTCACCGATGCGGTTTGCCGATGCGATGCTCTTGGAGTACATGACGAACATTCTCGTGATGGAAAGCATTGCGTTTGAGATGAGCGTGAAGTACGAAATGAACGCCATGATCTTGCCGGGTTCGCTTGTCCCCGCGTTGACACGGAACGCGCCGACGAAAATGACGGCGGTCAGGCCAGCGTTCAAAAATACAGTCATAAGCGGGTTCGATGCTGCCATCGTCACGCCGGCTTTTGTCTCGTTCTGCACGAGTGTGTCGTTGACCTCCGCATAGCGGCGGCGTTCGTAGTCGGTCTTGGACAGTGCTTTGATGACACGCACGCCCTGAATGTTCTCGCGCACCACGCGCACCATGCTGTCAACGGACGCTTGTACCTGTGCGTAGAGCGGGATGCCCTTTGCGGAAATTTTATACACCACGACCGTGATGAACGGCAGAACCGCCACCATGACAAGGGTCAGAACGGGTTCCATGTACGCCGTGATGAGAATGCCGCCGATGAGCAGAATCGGCGCGCGGACACCGAGTCTCTGCATCCGTCCGAGCATATTGTGAATGTTGTAGGTGTCGGTCGTCAGGCGCGATTCCAGCGACGGGATCGTGAAGGTATCGACCTGATGGCAGGACAGGAGCATAATGCGGGAAAAGAGGTCGTGCCGCAGTGCCTGCGCGGCATCCCGCGCTACCGCCGATGCCATGCGGTTCGCAATGACGTTTCCCGCCATGCACACGACCGAGCACAGCACCATGCACACGCCCCACCACACGATGAGCGGCACGTCCTTTGTCGGCACGACGTTGTCGATGATGTGCGCCATGATGTACGGAAGCAGTAAGTCCGTGATGGTGCCAATGAACTTGATAAACAGCCCCAGCGACATCCTGCCGAGATGGGGTTTTATATATTTTAAGATGTATTTCACGTTGGTGTGTCACCGTCCTTTGGAGTTGTGGAGAATATGGTAAGTGGTGTTTGCGTGTATCTTTTGCAAGGATGCCGGGTGAAAGGTTCGCCCCTTAATCCCCAAGGGGAAGGTTTTTCGTGCGAACCGTTCAGCCTGTGTCCTTGCCAATGTAGCTTTCGCAGATACATCGTACCACAGAAACAGTATCAAGCATCCGTCAGCTTCTCCAGATACGGAACAAGCAGCTCCCGCATTTGTTCCGCCGTCTCCGCGTGCATGATCTCCGCGCGCAGGGCGGCGGAGCCGGGGAAGCCTTTGGTGTACCAGGCGAGGTGCTTGCGGCCCTCCTGGATGCCGGTGTAGCCGCCTTTGTACAGAAGCAGGCGGTCAAGATGGGAGAGCGCGACTTCCAGCCGCTCGCGTGCGGTCGGGGGAACGAAATCTTCCCCGTCCATGCCGTGCGCGATTTCCGAGAAGATCCACGGATTGCCGTATGCGCCCCGCGCGACCATCACGCCGTCGCACCCGGTCACTTCCATCATGTGATGAGCATCGGAATACGAATAAATATCGCCGTTGCCAATGACGGGAATACTGCTGTCAACGGTGTCCATGACCGCGGCGATGCAGTCAAGGTCAACAGGCGGCGCATATAGCTGGGAGCGGGTGCGCCCGTGGACGACGATGGCGGAAACGCCGAGCGCGGCGGCAATCTTTGCAATTTCCGTGCAGTTTTTAGAGCTTGCATCCCAGCCGGCGCGGATTTTAATTGTGACGGGCAGGTCGGTCGCCGCGCGTACCGCTTCGATGATGTTCCCGGCAAGAACCGGATCTTTCATCAGTGCCGAGCCGTCGCCGTTGTTGACGATCTTCGGCATCGGACAGCCCATGTTGATGTCGATGGCGGCGGGAATCCTTGTACACGGGGTATCAGGTGCGGACAGCGTGCGCGCCGCGTATGCCATGATTTCCGGTTCCGAGCCGAAGATTTGCACGGCACACGGCATTTCGTCTTCTGCGATGCGCGCAAGAACGGCGGTCTTTTTGTCGTGATACCACAGGGCTTTTGCGGAGATCATCTCCGTCACGGTATATTCCGCGCCGAAGCGCCGGCACACCGCACGGAACGCCGCATCCGTCACGCCCGCCATCGGTGCGAGCATCAGACCGTGGGGAAGATGGGTCTTCCCGATGAAAAATCCGCCCGCGTTTGATGTTTCTGTCATTTAACTGTTTTCTTCCTTTAATAATATGCGTAATTGAAAAATTGTCTCTCCATATATTTTATAATAAATATGTGAACATACCTTTAACATCGTGCAAAAAAGTGAAAAATCCCATTGCGGAAACGCAGATTTTGTGTTAAAATAAAAGAAAGAACGATTTTTGAAAGGATTCACCCCATGCCGCAGAACACACCGAACCAAAAAAAGAAGAAGACTTCCCCCATCATCACCGTCATCTACGTCGTCGGCATTGCGCTGGCGGCGGGCGGATACGTTTTCACGGATGCCTCCGGATACCTGATCCCCGGACTGTCCCCGCTTGCGCTGGCGGCGGTTATTCTCACCTACACCTGGCAGCATTACAGGGAAAACCGCGCAAACAAGGACGGAATGCTCATCCCGCAGATGATTATTCTGGGCATCCTTGCCGCAATCAACGTCGTCTCGGGACTGATGCAGATCTACGCGGCGATCGTGTCATAAACGATGCTGTTTTACGATCGGATTTTCAAATTACAGGAAACGGAGAATATGATGCGCTGGACATTTCACGATCTGACGGGATACGTTCCGGATCAGACCGATGAGAGGTATTCCGGGCTTCGCTACGGGTGCAGACCGTTTTCCTACAACGGCTGCGAGACGATTGCCTGCTATCACGCGCTTCTGTCGCTTGGTGTGGGCGGCAGTTCCATGTCCGATGCAAAGAAATGCACGCTCTGGTCGGTCATGGCCTATCTCGGACGGCACGGGATGTGGCTCTGGGGACTGTTCGGCACCTATCCGCACGCCCTGTTCCGCTTCTGCCGGGATTACGGTCTTGCGTGGCGCAAGTATGCAAAAAAGGATTACGACAGCATCACGGAGCGGGTGGTGCTGTATTGCTATTGGAATCCCCGTTTCCACGGCATCCACACGGTGGAGCTCCACCAGGTGAAGTATCGGGAAAGTCGTCCGTGCGGAAAAGAGTACGGCTACATCATCACCAATTACCGTCCGCAGAAGAACCGGGTGTTCCCGACCATGGCGGCGGCGCTCCGTGCCATCAGAACGCCCATGCCGATATTGTGTCTGGGGGTAAAAACATTATAAAACCCGCGCAACCGCCGGTTGCATTTCCCGTTTTTTCTCAACTAAACCATCGGTTGAGCGGATTTCCACATCCGGTTGACCCCAAACGGCGGTTTTCCACCGTTGATATGTTCCCATCGGCGGGAAAATGTGGTATCATATTGGCAGGACGGAGTGCTGCACTTACGTGTCCCGCCCCCACGATATTTCCAAACGAAAGGAACTCCTGAACATGATGAACACAAACGAAACCCTCGGCGCGCGCATTGCGCGTCTGCGCAAGGAAAAGAAAATGACCCAGGATGAGGTCGCGGAAAAGCTGAACGTCTCCCCGCAGGCGGTCTCCAAATGGGAAAACGACCAGTCCTGCCCGGACATTCTGCTTCTGCCGGCGATTGCCGACCTCCTCGGCGTGACAACAGACCTTCTTCTGCGGGGCGGAGAGCCGGAGCCGGAAATCCGTCTTCTTCCGCCGGAGGAGCGCAAAAGCTTTGACAAGATGGTACTGCGCATTTACGTCGATTCCGCGGACGGCGACAAAGTACGGGTCAATCTCCCGATGCCGCTCATCAAGGTCGCCATCGAGGTCGGCGCAAAAATCCCCGGCATTGAAAATAAGGAAATTCTGCAGAACATCGACTTAAACCAGATCGTCGCGCTCGTGGAGCAGGGACTCATCGGCAAGCTCGTCGAGGTGCAGTCCTCGGGCGGCGACAATGTCGAGATTGTGGTGGAATGAGATGCGCGTTGTCGTCCGCACACCCCAGCTGCCGGTTCCGATCCCGGTTCTGTTTCCGTCGCTGCTTCTGTTCAATCACCTGACAGCGGTCATCGGGCTGGTCGTTCTCTTGATTCTGCAAGTATGCGGAAAACGGTTACCATCGCCGCTCACCCCTTGGAAATGCTTTTTCCTGTTCCATCGGTTTATTTTTGCCTACTGGAAATGCCGCATTCTGCATCCCGGCTGGAAGCTTGTGGATGTGCATTCGGCGGATGCGGATGTGACGGTGAAGCTTTGATATGATAGGAGAAATACGGTATTCCCGCGGATGGGGGTGCCGTGTTTTTTTTGAGGGGACTATAAAATCAACGATTGGATATTTTGTCATGCTTTGTCACCATCGTCGTTTTTCGCGTATTTATTTTCTGTTTTATAAAACACAAACCCTGTGTCTGCCGTCCTTTATAATATGAATGTTTCCTGAACGTGTTCGGGAAGTATTGACAAAAACGGATAAAAATAGTATAATATCTACGTATGGCAAAGAGAGATTGATAGAAAATTTCATGAGGTACAAGCGATATGGATGTTCAGAATCTGCAAAAACAGAAACCCTCGGCGGCAAAACCGTGGCTGAAATATTATTCCGCCGAAGCGATTGCGTGTCCGCTTCCGGAATGCTCCATTTATTCCCGGCTGAAAAGCCTGAATGCGGGACACGAGGACGAAAAAGCAATTCATTATTACGGAACCACAATTACCTACGGAAAACTCCTTGAAAACATCGACCGCTGTGCGGAGGCGTTTTCCTCTCTGGGTGTCGGGCGCGGGGAGATCGTTTCCTTTATTTCGGTGACGATACCCGAGACCGTTTACGCGATGTACGGCTTGAACAAGCTCGGCGCGGTCTCCAATTTCATCGACCCGCGGATGGACAAGGACAGCATCTGCCGCATGATCGCGGATGCCGGTTCCCGTATCGTGGTGATCCTTGAATCGCGTACCCCAAGCTCCGCGCAATCGAGAACAAACTGAATCTCGGACACATCATCGTGCAGTCTGCCGCCGATTCGATGGCACCGCTGACGAAGCTCGGCTACCGTCTTACGACGAAGCTGCCCGACATTCCTTACGGCGAGAGTGTCGAAAAATGGAACACGTTTGTCTCACGCGCGAAAAACACACACGGCACAGCCTGTGCCGAAGCGGTTCCGTACATCCCCGATGAGACAGCCGTCATCACCTACACCGGCGGAACGACGGGATTCCCGAAAGGCGTCATGCTGACCAACGACGGCATGAACACCGTCGCCCTGAACTTCGCCTATGCGGGACTGCACTACGACCGCGGCGACCGGTTCCTTGACATCATGCCGGTGTTCTCGTCCTATGGTGTCGTCTGCGGTCTGCATATGCCGCTGACCCTGGGCCTTGAAAACGTCGTCATCCCGCGCTTTGAAGCGTCGAAGCTCGGCGCGCTCATCCGCAAATACAAGTGCAATCATATGCTGGCGGTGCCCGCGTTCTATGAAATGGTCATGTCTGACCCGAAGATGAAGCACTACGATTTGTCGTTCATGCGGATGCTCGGCACGGGCGGCGATACGATGAACCCGGCACTCGAAGAAAAACTCTATAACTTCATGCGCGAGCACGGCATTCCGAATCCGCCCGCGCAGGGGTACGGGATGTCCGAAGTCCACGCGGCGGCATCGTTCAATTTTGAATCCACCTACCGCCCCGGCAGTGTCGGCATTCCCTCCCTGAAAACGACCATCTCGATCTTCCGCCCGGAAACGACGGAAGAACTCGACATCGGCGAGGAGGGCGAGGTCTGCATTTCCGGCCCGACCATCATGAAAGGCTACTACAAGGGCGAAGCGGAGACCGATTACGTCATGAAGCGCCACCCCGACGGACAGCTGTGGGTTCACAGCGGCGACATCGGCTACATGGACGAAGACGGATTCGTCTACGTCAAGGGCAGAGTCAAGCACATGATCATCCGCTTTGACGGACACAAGGTGTTCCCCATTCAGATGGAAACGTTCCTGTCCGCGCATCCCGCCGTCCGCAATGCCGCTGTCATCGGTGTTCCCGACCGCGCCCACGGACAGGGACAGCTTCCGCTTGCCGTTGTGGAGCTGGACGACGGACACAAGGACAAGGAAAAAGCCGATGCGCTGTGCCGGGAACTGTTCGATTCCTGCAACGAGACCCTGGAGGAACGCGGCAGACCCGTTGCCGTTGTCGCAGTCGATAAAATGCCGATCACGGGTCTTGGAAAGAACGACATCCGCTCCCTGACGGAGCAGTATCGGGAGTACAAATATTAAGCGTAAACAAAATTACATATATACCAAATTATCACATCAGGAGGACAAAAACAACATGAAATTTAAAACACGACATTTGCTGAGAACGATACTGTCCGTTTCGCTGGTCGTCTGTATGCTCATGAGTATGTCTGTCACCGCGTGGGCGGGCATCTTTGCAGCGGATACGGATGACGACGGCAAGGTGAAGTACGTTTCCATCGGTGACTCCGTCACCAACGGTTTCGGCATGACCGGCTATAAATACGACGACGGAACCAATGTCTACGGCTACCGCCGGGAGACCCCGACTGCTTATCCGGCAATGATCAAGGAAAAGCTGGAGGATACTTTCGGCGAGGGCAATGTGGAGCTTGACCAGCTTGCAATCAGTAACTTCCGTATGGAAGAACTGCACTATATGCTGGACGATGACTATGAGGGCGATGCCTACATGGTCCGCGTGTTCGGCGGTGAAAAAGACCCGACCAGCGGCTGGTATTACAATGTCATCAAAAGATGGTTTGCAAAAGATGCGGAAGCAAAAGCAAAATATGCGGACAGCGGATTGCAGAATTACGAGATCCTGCGCGAAGAATTCCGTGAATCCATCCGCGAAGCGGACGTTATCAGCATCGACCTCGGTTCCAACAACTTCGGTACGTTCTTAACGTCCAAGATCCGGTATCTGCTCGGACTGACGGACACCAACGACGAAATGGATTTCACGCAGTTCATGGATGCGGACACCTATGCAACGGTCAAGGCACTGCTGGACGGCATGGTAAAAGAGCTCGTCGGCGACGGGGAAGCGTTTGCATTGGCAGAAACGCTTGCGACCACGCTGATGTACGGCTATCTCGGTTTTGCACAGAATCTGGATGCGTCGCTTGAAATCATTTATGAGATGAATCCCGATGTGGAGGTTATCATCGTTGACGTCTACAACATGATGGAGGGTACCATCATGACCAGCGATACATTCGGCGGACTGGATCTCGCCGCGCTGTACGGGACGTTTGTAGACCTTGCAAACCTGTATTCCAGAGAGCTTTCTCCTTATGCTTCCCGCCTGACCCACGTCACGCTGGGCGGCGCACCGGAGCTGTTCTTTGACTATTACAAGGATTATGATGTGACCGGCGAACTTCACCCGTCCGCAGAACGCCTGCTTGACGAATTTGTGCAGGAACTGCTCGACCAGGATGATGATGAGTTTGCTGTCACGATGGACAATATCAATACTCTTGACAGTTATGTCAACAACATTCAGGCTGTCGTAAAGCAGAACGTCATCGGCAAAATTGTAGACGGTGTTCAGACGGCAGTCGACGGTGTCAACGATGCTATGGAGGGTGTTGAGACCGTGTACACGGCAGTGAATGCGGTGGAGACGGCGCAGGGCGTTGTGACGGATGTCATTGTGGATCAGGTCGTGCCGAATCTCAATATACCCGAATCCATGCTGGTCTCCGTCATCGAGGGAAAAGTCACCGATGATCATCTGACGATGCTCGGCTATGAGGCTACGGATGAAAACCGTGCATACGTCGCGCAGAAAATTTATGACATTGCGGTCATTTATGATGACACCAACTCCGCCGAGGGCGAAGCGGCAGCGAACAAAGCCGCCATCATCGCGCTTCTTGCCATTGTCAAGGTAGACGGCGAAGCAATGGGCGAAGAAACCGCGACTGCGGCATACAATGCGGCGGAAGCGTACAATTCCGTCAAGGCAAACGGCGGAACCGAGGAGGAAGCCGTCATTGCCGGTATGCAGACCCAGGTCGATGCCGAGACCGCGCAGACTGCATGGCAGCTGTATTCCCTTTATCAGAATTATATTGACGGCGGTGCAACCGAGGAAGAAGCACTTGCGGCGACCGCAAAAATGGCGATCGTTTCGCAGGGTTATGATGCCGGAACCGCCGAAGCGATGTACGACATCTATGTGTGTGAACAGGCGGGAACGATTGCCGCAGAAGATGACGTGCTGAACGTTCTCGTGACGGTGCTCGGTATTACCGAAGCACAGGCGAAGTCCGTTTATGCCTGCTACGCGGGCGGTCTGGACGGGCAGTATGACAACGACGACGTCAGAACCACGATGGTGCTTCTGATGGTGCAGGGCGGCATTTTCGACAACGCGGACGAAGCGGCGGAAAATTACGACCTCTATGTCGTTTACAAGAACCTCCCCCATACGTTCTGCATCGTATCCAATTATGACACCATCTACGTCGATGCGCTCATCAACAACATCGGCTCGATCGACATGGATGAGATCGCACAGAAATTTATCGCGGGCGAAATGAAGCTGGAGCTTTCCGAGGAAGAACAGGACGACCCCGAAGCCGTTGCGCAGTACCGCAACGACAGCAGTCTGATCCTCATGTACATCCGCTTCCTTGCGAACAGCGGTGTCTTCATTCATCCCAACGAGGGCGGTCAGGAAAACATGACTGCCGGTATCTGGGGCGAGCTTCTGGAACTGGACGATACCCCGTACATCGCGGACGAAACCCTTGACATCACCATTGACGAAAACACCGTTCTCGTCTCCATCGGCGACTCCATGGCAAATGACAACAAGGTTTCCGACGGTGAAAGTGCATACGGTGCGCTGACCGCGGCGCTGACCGGCATTGCGGACGGCATTTATCACAACGAAGCGCTGGACGGTATGCGCACCAATGATCTGCTTGCAATTCTGGATCCGTCCTATGCGGGCGATGCGTATACAGAGGCGAAGTTCGCTTCTGCATCCATTGAACATTTCGGCGAAGCGGATGTCATTCTCATGAATGTCGGTGCCGCAAACCTTGGCTTTACTGTTGAGGAGCTGATGCGCTACACGACCGACGGAAGCACCTATCCGATGACATTCTCCGGAATCGGTGCCGTCGGCGAAGAACTCGGCGGCGATCTCGACGCCATGATCGCAATGGTCAATGAAAAGCTGACCTCCGGCGAGGTCGATGCGAGCGTGACCCAGCTGATGCTCGTCTTTGAAAGCTACGGCTACGGCTATACCCTGTTTGCGGACAGTTTTGCCGCCGCTGTCGATGCTGTGCGCGAAGCGAATCCCGATGCCGTTATCGTTCTGTACAGCCTGTACGATCTGCTCGGTGATGCGTATTTTGCGACTGACAGCGCATATCTGGAGATCGGCGGATTCTTTGCACAGGGTGCGGAGATGATCAACGGCCGTATCCGCGATTACGCGGCACAGCATGAAAACTGCGTTTATATCGACATCACGGACACCGAGTCCAAGCTCGATGTGATCCAGGCAAACGGTGCCCTGAATCTGGCAGGCACCACTGACGGCAATTCCAATATCGCCGTTGCGGCGGCAAATGTCTACCCGACCGCAGACGGGCATCAGAGCATCGCGCACAAGACGGCGTGCGCATTGAATGTCCACACGTTCACGGATGGCATCTGTGACACCTGCGGTGCAGAGCAGCACGAGCATCCGCTGACCTATGTCGAAGCCGCAGAAGCGAACTGCCACGAAGTGGGCAATACCGCACACTGGTACTGCGAGACCTGCGATGAGACCTTTGCCGACAAGGACGGCATCAAAGCTGCCGGAAACGTGGAAATTGCCATTGACCCCGACAATCACGACGGCGAAACCGAGGTTCGGGGTGCCGTGGAAGCAACGGAGGAATCCGAGGGCTACACGGGCGATACATACTGTCTCGGATGCGAAACGGTGATTGAAGAGGGCAAGCGCATCCCGCGTATCGGCGAGACACATACCGTCACCGGCAATGTGACAAGCTGGACGACCGCAGAAAATGCGGACAATACCGTCACGCTGACCTTTACCGACGAAGCCGGCGAAGCCACTGTCATTACGCTTGCAGACGGCGAGACCGCCTACACCGCAGAACTGGAAGCCGGAACCTACACGCTGACGGTCAAAAAGGCAAACCATGTCACACGGGCATATACCGTTGTTGTGGAAGATAAGGACATCACACAGGATGTCACTGTCAACCCGGT
>JAFUPC010000055.1 GCA_017481495.1 Clostridia bacterium | reverse complement strand
GAAACTGAAAACTTATCTCGCAATTCTGTGCGTGATTAGTCTCATGTAGTCGCTTTGTATCACATGTTATGCGGCATTTACGCATACCATTGACAATGATACCGTAGAGACAACGAAATACGCAAATACGAAGAACGGTTTCGGTTGGTTTCAATCAACGAACTGTTATAACGGAGATGCGGAAATTCACACGGTAGCCACTTCTACAAACGAAAATTATTATAAGTGGCAGTTGAAAAGTGCGGAATCGCGTTCCGGAAACATGTATGTGAAACTGGAAGTGTATTTATATTACACTTCGTTCACAGATCCGAATGCAGAATATACATTGAACCAGAATGGTACAACTGTATACTCTACTGCCAGTGGCTCTTTCGACCAGAATTTGGCAGCTGCCGGATGGAATACGGTATATACTTATACCATAAATGCGAGTTCGTTGACCGGAACAGCATATACATCAGAGGTAAAATTGGAACCGAGCGATTTACTGGCAAGTTCTTACAACAAGACATTCTATTGCGGAGCGGATGCCATTAGAATCACAAACACACAGTAAAGGAGACCGGACATGAAAAAAAGAGAATTTGGAATAACCGCTGTCGCAACAGTGCTTCTTCTCGCTCTTCCTGTTGCAACGGCTGTCGTTGAATACACCAAAGGGCAGACACCATTGCAGGCAGCTGCCGAAGAATCTCCTGAAGCGTTGGCTGAATATGATACCGGTCACGATTTTGCATTCACACCAGTTACTCCCAGTGAAGAAGCCGTTCCATTGAATATGGCGGATGAAGCTTCTGTTGAACCTGTGTATGATGACAAAACCAGCGTATATCTGTCTATGCTTGATGCTATCGACAATTATGATTACGCAAAGGTCACTTTTGAAACGACCATGTTTGGTGGTGTCGTTACCTACACCTGCGAAACGGATATGAACACGGGATATGCATATCAGAAGTGTATCAATCCGGAAAAAGGCGGACTTGTTATGGAGGATGCCTGTAACGGAGAAAACGTGATTCTTGTTGACCACGTTGGAGATTGGTACGATCCAGCGTATAAAACCGCCGTTCTGCGTGAAAATGTGGACGCAATTGCTCCGGAAGACAGAATCACCGTTTCTGATGACGGACTTCCGAGTTATGCATATCGCGAAAATGCCACGAATTGTTTTCGCGCATCTTATTGCTTGTATCCGCAGGAAATCGCGTACAGTTATCTGAAAGATTTTTCCATGTGGGAGATTACAGGAGAAGAAATGTATCTTGACAGAAACTGTGTCGTTATTAACGGTACGCTGTGTGACTACACAGCAACCAAACACGGAATTTCCGACTTTACCATGTATGTGGATAAAGAAACCGGTATTCTGATGCAGTTGTTTGGTACAAACAATGGTGATGAAATTTCTCTCATCAAGGTAACAGAGTGCTCGTTCCAACAGCCTCGTGCTGTGGTTGACCATTATGCAGAATTGTTGAATGCAGTTCAAGCGAATGCGTATACCAACATTGCTGAAGAAACTGTATCCGAATAAATAGATATGTTCTATAACCTGTCACCGTCTATTAACAGTGTGTATTTACGAGTTTTTTGACTAAAATAAGGTTATCGAACAAATCTAACAAAGAAAAGGACAGTCGTTTTTCTCACATATTGAGAAAGCGGCTGTCTTTTTCTCCCCGTAAATCCCCCAAAAACAAAAAAGCCCGCGCAATCTCCTGCGCAGTCTTCCGTTCATTTGTTCGTTTCCGCCGACCGATTCAGTCCTCCCAGTCGATTTCGCTCATATCAAACAGAGACAGCTGTTCGTCGTCGTGGGACGGCTTGGGGGCGTCGGGGTACAGAAGACCGTACAGCGACACCATCGGGCGATTCTGTTTTTCTGCGTAGCGGACGGTCATGCCGGTGCCGCTCACGGTGACGCGCGGGTTATAGTACGTCAGTCCCATCGCGGCGTTGTCCACCAGCATCCGGTTGCGCGCCTGCATACAGCCGTCGGTATAGTTCTCCGAAAGCAGTAAAATTTCCCCGTGCGCCAGCGCCGCGCGGTACAGACGGCGGTTCCGCTCGTTCCACTTTGCATCCTGATTGCGGCACGGAATGAGATACACGAGCCGCACATGGGGCTGGATGTTTTTCAGCCGGAAGACCGCCGCCGCCGCCATCAGATCAAATCCCATCGCCGCTCCGCAGAGAAACGTGTCAAAGCCCTGCCAGACGAGCATTTCCAGCTCCCGGTCAAGGGCGTCGTTCAGACGTGTCAAATCCGCCGCCGCGATTCTGCGGTGACCCGTGAAAAAGCAGGCATGGGTACGATCCGCCCACAGCCGCTGCCGGTCGGCATCGGTTATGACGGGGATTTTTGCGAGGAGATTTTCGGGGGTGGGGGGTTGTTTGTTCATGGTTACTCCGTTTCTGGTTTGGGGTGGGCTGGCGGATGGTAGGAAGGGGGTGAAAGTGTGGGTGAATTTTTTACGGTTTGAGGAACACCATCTCCAACAAATCGTCGGATTGTATTGCGTAATACAACAGCAACATCAGCATCCATATCTATTATAACCGAAACCCCCAAAAATGTCAAGGGGTATCGTGTAAATAAAGAAAGAATGTTCTGCTCCGATGCAATAATCCTGTCAAAAAACCGAAAAAAACGGGCGTCCCTGTTCTCCGTTATCGGGGTACGCCCATTATTTCCTGTTTCAGATGCTTCTCCGCTCAACGCAGAAAATACTTGTCAAACATCGCATCTGCAAGCTGGGAAACCACAGCGACGTCGTCTGCCGTTGCTTCGCCGAAATAGTATTTGCGCATGACCTCACCGTCCACAGCCGCCATGCGGTCGTGCAGGGGGTAGAAATTCTCCATTAAGTAGGAAGCGTATTTCTGGAACCGGTGCTCGCCGACCAGGCGGTATTCGGTGGAAATGGTGTCGACCGCGACGGAATAGCGGTCCTTTACGGATGCGATGATGTCCGCGCGCTCATTTGCGTGTGCGAAGACGATCGTGGAGCAGATGCGCGCGTTGCGGTTGTTCTCGGTGGAATTGTGGGAGTCCGTAGAACCGACGATCGGGTGAACGCGGCCGTGACGGTACTCGTCGTAATAAATGGCGGTCTGGAAGCCGTTCTGTTCGTAATAATTCTCCCCGCCGAGCACCTCAAAGGCATCAAAGGGATGCGTTTCGAGCATATAATGCGTGAACGCCTCCGGAATCTGCCACATATCGGCGATCCAGTACGGGTGCGCAAACACGCCAAGTCCGCCCGCCTCGCGGATACGGTCAAACGCCCAGCGGCAGACGGCGACCTCGCGGGAATCCACATTTTCGGGGCAGTCGGTGATGGTCATCTGTACCCCGTCGATCGTCGCACTGTATTCCTCTCTTGTCAGGACAGCGGGCGGGGTGATGCTGTCGTCATAACGGCGGGCATCGAGTGCGCTGTCGGTGTCCTTTGCGTTCCAGTTGCCCTCGACAAGCGCATTAACGGAGAACATTCCGCCTGCGTTGACGATGTGAACATCGGTCTCGGGCAGATGCACTTCCTCGCCCGGCAGAATGTTCAGGGAGATCTTCGCATCCCTGTATGCGCGGATAGCTTCCAGGGACGGATAATAGCGGTGGTGGTCGGTGATGACGATGAAGTCGTATCCGCCCGTGCGGTAATCCGCGCAGACAAGCGCCGGGTCGCCGTGTCCGTCGGAGCGACAGGTGTGCATATGCAAGTCCCCTCGCAGCGGAATGCGATCCGCCATGTCCGCATCCAGCGCATACAGATTCAGCTGCACGCGGCGGCGTTCCTCCCCGTTTCTGTAAATGCGGACGGCAAGCTCCCCCTCGCGCGCCGCAGTATAGGTGAAGCGCAGACAGCCGTCCTCGGACGGGGAAACAATAAAATCGGTGTGATTTCCGGCGTTGAACGGCATATTGATCGAGCCGCTGTCCAGTCTCTGCACCATGATTTTGTGCTCCCCGCGGAACGTACTCTGCACGCCAAGCGGCTTGACGGTGATGTCCACCGCCCGTCCTGCCGGAAATACTTTCGGATAAATGTCGTAATCGTGAAGTTCCTGTTTCATCCTGGAATCCTTTCTTCAAAGCGAAAAATATCATGAAAAGATTATAGCAGATTCCCGGCGGAATGTCAATGGGTTTTCCTGGATTTTACGAAATTTTCAGTTTTATGGAAACTGCTGTTTTCCGGTCGCGCAATACCGTCAATTTGAAGATTGGCGCGCTTTTTCGCTTGCGGTACGGTGTCCCACGGAAAATTCTCTGCGGGATTCCCTCATCTGATCCCCTCCAGATACTTCCGGAACAAATCATTCTCCTTGCGTACAGACTCCACCGCAGGCGTAGAAGCAATATCGTCACGCGGCGTAGTAAAACGGATACGGTCAGAAACAGTATACCGCACCCCGGCTTCAGCAAGCAGTTCGCGGAACGCATTCACATAACACTCATCTTCAAAAGGCTGAATAAAATTCACCGTTGTCGTGCTTCCAACCGACATCATGTTGATGAGAATATCGTTGTTCGCACTGCTGTACAGGTGCATGGACTCGATGAACCGCTCGCATTCCGTCAGGTCAAGCCGTCCCGTGTAGCTGAGGGAGAACGTCGTCACGCGGATGTCGTCAAAAAACGCCATCATCTGCTTCTTTTCGGCAAGGGAATGCACCGAATCCAGCCGCCGGAACAGACCGATCATCTGGTTGGCACAGCGGCGGCACTGGTTCGGCTCCTTGTTGGCACGGATAACCGACTTGCAGCGCGCAATCTGTTCCGAATCGCTCTCGGTCGGGTCAAAGGGCAGTTTAATGGAGTTGACACAGTTCTTGAACGTGTTCTTCGCACCGATGCCGTCACGGATACTGCTCGCCATATTGCACACAATCGGTTTTTCCGCTTCCGGATGCACCCGGTAAATGGCTTTCGACACAAGAAGACCGATTGCCGGCGCGGGCGATGCGCCGATTTTGCGGGCGTAGGTCATCAGACTGTCGTTGTCCAGGGTAAAGGCGTAACGGTAATCCGTGTCGTCCGGCAGCTGTGCGGGCGCTTCCGGCAATACATACATCTCGCGGATGCTCTCCGGCGCAGGAACCGATTCGTCCACCGGAAACAGATCGCCCGCAAACGGGTCGAGAATGTCCCCGGCCATCGGAAGCGTTCCGTCCCCGTTCTCGATGCTGAATCCGTAATACAGCTCGCAGTAATAACACACCAGCGTTTCCACAAACCGCCGCGCACCCAACCCGTCGCACAGCGCATGATGGAACGAAACGAAAATCCTTTTATCGAGATACGTGACATCGATCAGATGATAATTCACCTCGCGGCCGCCGAGCCGGTGCAGTTCCGCGGTTTCCTCCACCTTGAAGGGAATCTCGTTTTCCGCAATGTAATAATCACCGCCCCTCTCCTGCAGGGAGCTTTTAAAATAAGGATGACGGCTGACGGTAAAGTTCACCGCCGCCTCAAGCATTGCGCCGTGGACGTGCTCTTTCATCACGATCTCCATCACCGTGCTGACCGCGCCGTTTTTCCGATAAAGAAAAGATATTCCAGCGTAATTTTTATTCAGTTTCATAACAGGACCTCCAATACCGTTTCCGTGGATTTTTTTGACAGAGTTTATTATAGCAAAGTTCTGTTATCATCCGTTTTCGGTTTTGTTTCCGTTATGTTAAAATGCGGGGAAGGTTTCTGGTTTTTGGATGCGGGAACCTCTTGACATTTCTGGGGAGTGCTGTTATAATATAAGTAAGTAAAATTGTCGGGAGGATGCAGGATGCGCCATCCAACATCTCACCGTTTCCTCAAAAAGGAGAACCTCATGCCCACCATCACCAAACCCATCTACCTCTACCACGGAAGCCCCTGTCTGTTCCCCACCGTCGAACCGCGCACCGCCTGCGGGGACGGGGTGACACAGACCGATATGCTGACCGGAATCTACGCATATGAAAAATTTTCGTGGGTTATTCCGTTTGCGCTTCCCATCCGCTGGTATCCGGACGAGCCGGGCGGAAAGCGGTCGTTTTCCTGCGAAGCAGGTAAAACCTACATTGAATACGGCACCCTCAACCCGGACGGAGTGGGATATGTCTACCGCCTGCCCGCGGACTGCTTTGAACGCGTGGACGAAAACCAGTGGCTTTCCCGCGTGCCGGTGACACCGGACTGCATCATTCCCATCCGGGTACGGGATTATCTTCCTGCCATCACATTCTCCCCCCAAGCGCAGAAGCTTCAGAATCTGTTATATGGAACAAAGGAGCAAGGAGCAACATGAAGACCAATTATACCTTTTATACCCGTTTCAATCCGATGCTTGCGGAAAAGGGCGCCGCCGCCACGGCGGAGTACTGCGTGAAAATGGGATTTTCGTCGGTCGAGGTACTGGAATCGACCGGTGCGGGACATCCCACGGCAATTCCGGACACGAAAGCCGCAAAAGACGTCCGCCGCATTCTCGGCGATGCGGGACTGAATGTCGCGTGCTATTCGGTCGGAACCAATGTTGTCCGCGTTGACCGTGCCCAAAATGCAGTAACACCGGACACCTTTGCCGTCTCGTCTTTGAAAAAACAGGCGGAGATCGCCGCCGCGCTCGGTTGTCCGTATCTGCATCACACCCTGTTCACCGCCCTCTCCATGCCCGACAATCCGCCGGAGACAAAACCGATGCTTGATGCCTGCGCCGCCGCCGCGGCGGACATTGCCGCTTATGCAAAGCCGCTCGGTGTCACCTGTATTTATGAAGATCAGGGGATGTATGTCAACGGCATTGAAAATTTCGGATATTTTTACCGCGAGGTGAAGCGCGTGTCGGACAACGTCGGTGTGTGCGGCGACGTCGGCAACATTCTGTTTGTCGATGAAGACCCTGTGTCGTTCTTTGCGGCGTTTGCCGACGAGATCCGCCATGTGCATATCAAGGATTATCTTCACAAGAAAACCCCGGTTTCCACGGGAAACCCTTCGGTTTCTCCAGGAATGTACTGGCTCCCGACAAAAGGCGGCGCGTGGCTCCGCGACACGATGACCGGCTCCGGCTGTATCGACTTTGCGGGATGCACGGAAATTCTGAAAAAGGCTTCCTACCGCGGCGCGTATGCGCTTGAACTCTGCCATCCGGAACCGCATGATCCGGGGGTGGAGCAGTCGATGGCACTGCTGGACAGACTGCTTGCGTAAGTTTCGGGAATGGTTTGAGGAGATATGGTCAATTTGGTAAGAATACAGGCGAAACGGTTTGTACGGGAAGCCCCATTCGGAGAGCCAAGCTTCGCTTGGTGTAGGGTCAGGGGCGTGGTTCGGCGGAAAATACGCTGTACCGCTGTCAGCACTCCGGAACTGGGTGACAAATACAACAGATCACGAAACGCTTTTCGCCGTACTCTGTATAGAAAAGACACCATTCTATATGATTGTGCTCTATTTCCTCATGCAGTATCTGTATGGGACACTTTCAGCGAGAGTACCCACAACTGCCCGATCTCATCAATATAGAGTACGCCCATGCGGCTGAGGGACACATATGCTTGCGCGTGATATAGCCGATGACCATCCGGTCGGCGCTTTCCGCATCTTCATATGCAAACGGAACCGCGACATTGTCACTGCCGTTCAGTTCCTCGCAGATGATGCCGATCTCGCTTCTTCCGGTACGGAACTGGTCAGCGACGGCTGGGCGACATACAATATTTTCGCCGCTTTATTGAACGAGCCGGTGTCGGAAATCGTGATGACATAATGCAGCTGCTGTATCGTCATGTGCTTTTACAAAGCGGCATCCAGAAAAGAAATGTCGATCCCGCTTGCGTTGTTCTCCCCGTCCCGCATCAGATCCCGTATCGTGATGCCGTTAAAATACCCGTCGATCAGAGACTGCAAATTCCGCCACATGGCGATCGTGCGGCATTCGTCCATTTTCTGACAGGGCTCCGCCCCGCATTCCAGGCAGGAAACGGGTGCAAGACCGCCCTCCGCCAGACGGAGGATCTCTCCGACCGTGTATTCCTCGGGACGTCTCGTCAGACGGTATCCGCCGCCTTTGCCGTGTACGCCCTCGACGAGATGATTCTGTGTCAGCACGGGCAGAATGTGTTCCAGATATTTATGCGGAAGTCCCTGCCGCTCGGCGACCGTTTTCATCGGAATATAGGAACCGTCGCCATTTTCCGCAAGGTCAATCAGTATTTTCAGCGCATATCTGCCCCTTGTCGATATTCCCATGTTCTTTTTTCCTCCAAAATGCTGGTTTTTTCTGTTTTCAAGGTTGGAACCGTTCCCTGTCATACGAACCCCGTGAGGTCCTTTACCACCTCTCCGGCGATGATCAGACCGACGACCGACGGCACGAACGCATTGCTGCCGGGAACCTGCCGCCGCTGGGTGCATTTTCGCGCCGTGCCGGGAGGGCAGATGCAGTGCGTTTTGCAGCTGATCGCCATATCGTCCACCGGGGTGCGCGGCTTTTCCTGCGAATAGACGACCTTCAGGTCCTTGACCCCGCGGCGCTTCAGCTCGTAACGCATGATCCTTGCAAGCGGACACACGGAGGTTTTGTAGATGTCCGTCACCTCAAATGCCGTGGGATCCACTTTGTTCCCCGCGCCCATCGAGCTGATGATCGGCGTTTTCGCGGCTTTCGCGTTCAGCACCAGCGCGATCTTTCCGGTGACGGTGTCGATCGCATCGACAATGTAGTCGTACTGCGTGAAATCAAACTGCTCCGCCGTTTCGGGGGTGTAAAAGGTCTTGTAGGTGCGCACGACCGCATCGGGATTGATCTCCGCAATCCGTTCAGCGGCGACGTCCACTTTGTATTTCCCGACCGTCTTTCCCGTCGCAAAGATCTGGCGGTTGATGTTGGTCAGACATACCTTGTCGTCGTCAATGAGATCGAGTGCTCCCACGCCCGACCGCACCAGCGCTTCCACGGTATATCCGCCCACCCCGCCGATGCCGAACACCGCCACGCGCGCACGGGCAAGGCGTTCCATCGCTTCTTTTCCGAAAATCAGCTCGGTTCTTGAAAACCGGTTCAGCATTCCGTTCTCTCCTTTTCTTTGGATGCGGGGATCTCCCCATAAAATCACCGGCACCCGCATCACACAGGCACCGGTGTTCGCTTACTGGTTATGCTTCGTCAGCAAACAGAGGGGTAGAGAGGTATCTGTCGCCGGTATCGGGGAGCAGGACGACGATGGTCTTGCCTTCGTTTTCCGGGCGCTTTGCAAGTTCGATTGCCGCATATGCCGCCGCACCGGAGGAGATGCCGACCAGCACACCCTCGCTCTTGCCGATCAGCTTGCCCGCTGCAAAGGCATCTTCATTGCTGACGCCAATGACTTCGTCGTAAACCTTCGTGTTCAGCACATCGGGAACAAAGCCCGCGCCGATGCCCTGGATCTTATGCGGTCCCGCAACGCCGGTGGAAAGCACCGCAGAAGTGGCAGGCTCGACCGCAACGACTCTGACATCCGGCTTTCTGGATTTCAGATATTCGCCGACACCCGTGACGGTTCCGCCCGTGCCGACACCCGCGACGAAAATATCCACACTTCCGTCGGTATCCTCAAAGATTTCGGGGCCGGTCGTTTCCCTGTGCGCCTTGGGATTGGCGGGGTTGACGAACTGACCGGGGATAAAGCTGTTCGGTGTCGCCGCCGCAAGCTCTTCCGCTTTGGCGATCGCGCCTTTCATTCCCTTTGTGCCGTCGGTCAGGACAAGCTCCGCGCCGTAGGCTTTCATCAGCTGTCTGCGTTCCACGGACATCGTTTCGGGCATGACGATGATGATCTTATAGCCTCTTGCCGCCGCGACCGATGCCAGACCGATGCCGGTGTTGCCGGACGTCGGCTCGATGATCACGGAATCGGGCTTCAGTTTGCCCTCGGCTTCCGCTTCGTCAATCATGGCTTTGGCGATTCTGTCCTTGACGGAGCCGGCCGGATTGAAGTATTCCAGCTTGGCGAGAACCTTGGCTTTGAGGCCGTAGGCCTTTTCGATGTTGGTGAGTTCAAGAAGCGGCGTTTTTCCGATCAGCTGATCTGCGGATGTATAAATTTTAGACATGATAATTTCTTCCTTTCGTGATTCAGATATGTGCATTTGATTTCGTACCGGTTTTTTAGAGAGCAAATGATACGTTCAACATCGACACAACCTGCCGGAACGGAAAGGTGCTCCGGTGAGCATTGATGCCCCTGCGGGCATTCCGGAATCGTTTTTCATAACAAACACCTACTTATAAAAAATAATCGGGAGACTCCGAATGAATCTCCCGAACGAAAGCAGTGGAATCACGCGCAGGCGCGCGGAACAATGTTTCTGTCGGATGCGGAGAACAAATCGGAATCGGATGTGTCGGTATTCATGCGCTTACAGCAGTGCATACAGGTTTCCGTGATCACAACGGTACTATAACCGTACAGTTTCATGGTCTTGTTCTCCTTTCCCTTTAATACCTATTACTTAGGTTGGTATTATTATAGCACACATTACCTACTTTGTCAATAGGTTTTTAAAAATTTTTCCGAGATTTTTTTATACGAGCAGGAAAATGGAAAAGGTGTCTTTTTCCGTCATGTTGTCAACCTAAAATTTGGCGCACATTCATTCGCAGGCCAAAAACGTTCCTGACCGCTTCCAGATACCTGTATCCGTTCAGCGCATCCGGTTCCAGATAGCTGGTTTCCGTCCACTCATTCCAGCTGTTGACGGTAACAAGCGGAGCGGAGAGGTCGTGCGTGTCGATATAATCCTTTGCTTTCCGGAGGGCAAGCTCGAAATTTTCCGGAGTATTGTTTTCCGCTACGCCGGGACGGAATTTTTTGAATCGCGGATTATTGTCCCACCCGATGGAAATGTGCGGGAAATGTGGAATGGGATGCTGTGCATTCAGTTTCTCCCATTCGTTTACTGCATCCGGAAGGATCGCCGTGTAATCTCCGTCAATGTGACCCTGATTGTAGCGCATCGTGGAATCAAACCCGATTTTTTGGAGCAGCTGCACTTCGTTTTCAATGCCGTCCCCAAAGAATTCGGGGAAATTGTGCGTTCTGTCTGACAACGAGCTGGACATGAACACCGGGGAATCCGGCTTTCACGACTTTTTCCCGTAACCAGCAAATCGCACCCGCCGCCGCATCGACCCCGCCGAGCCCGACGATGAAATTCCGCAGATAATAGATGCTGACAACCGGTTTTCCAACGATGCAGTAGTAATTTTCCTGCGAAAAATACTTTTCGATCCAGCGTCTGCCGATGACCTCGAACTGTTTTCTGTTCACAGTCCCCCGCCAGATCACACCGGGCCGTTCATCCGAGAGCCGGATGTCCCAGGAGCTGTCCGCATCATGGTTTACCCACATGATGTAGAATTTCATCTTGTTCCGGTTTTCTGCCCGGAGAAATCCGTCGTTCAGACAGTTTTCCAGGAACGGACGGTTGTCGTACCAGTACCAGTCATAAATAAACACATTCACGCCGTGTTTCACGGCACAGTCGATCTGCATTGCCATTACATCCGGATTCGCTTCGTTGACGTATCCCCACAAATGCTTGCGATTTTTCCAGGTTTCGTACCAGTCCGGCTTGTACACCCGCGCGGTTTCCTCCTGATTTTTAACGGTCTGCCATTCGCCGTATCCCTCCGGCCAGACATTCTCGTGCGCGGTTCGTCACCGGTGTAGGACGGCCTGTCCCTCAGCAGTGAATAATATCATCTTTGGGGATTCCTCTGCACGCCGGCAAAGCAATGATGTCAGATGATGCTGCGCTTTGGCGCAAATGAAAAAATCCAAGTCTTCCGACTCGGATTTTAATTAACACAACAATTTCGAACCTAAAATTTCTATCTCACTGCTTTTCTGACATATATGCTCGCAGAATATGAAATAGATATAGAAACATCCATTTCAATAAATTTTTCCACGGCAAACCCGATATTTTTAAATTCTTCTATATATCCGTTTCTGTCTTTTGCTCTCGCCGGAACAAAAGGTACAAGCACCTCTACGATACCACCGTTGTCAGAGCTTCTGACTTGACGCAATTGCGGTGTTTTATAGTCGTCTCCCGTGATCTGTGCCCATTCCTCAACTGAATTAACAACGCCGTGATGCGTTCCGTCCTTACGGTACGATTCTCTAAAGAAAAGCATGGGCGCATTCTCCTTTAACGAGTGATACGCATTTTTCAAATACAATTCTCTATCATTGTCTGTAACCAACATATGAAATCCCATACAGTCAAGCGCACCGTCAAATTTTTCTTTTACGCTTTCCTTTACCATATCGAGAACTTCAACCGTGGCATTCGGATATTTTTCTAACAATTTTTTGCTTTTTTCAATCGCAGCCGGTGAAATATCCACGCCGTGATAGTTACATCCAAGTTCAGACAATATAACCCCACAAGCGCCCTCACCACAAGCATATTCGATGATCGATTTTCCTTGCAGATGATTTTCTTCTACCCACGATTTCAGTGTATGATACAACACTTCATCATCGGGAGAATGCCCCCAACGTTCTGCACCGGCAGAATAAACCGCTTGGTAACGTTTCTCGTAAGCCAAATAATAAGGTTCATTCATTTATATCACCGACTTTCTTTGTTTTATTTTCAAAAAAGGAAAAGAAAAGCACCGCGATTGCAGTGCTTCTATTATTGGCTCCCCCAACTGGACTCGAACCAGTGACACCCTGATTAACAGTCAGGTGCTCTACCGACTGAGCTATGGAGGAAGATTTTAAATCGGAGATTTAAAATCACGAGTTTTGTTTCACAAAACTCGGCATGACAGCCGTGCTTACAAAATCCGTAATCTAAAATCAGCGATTATGAAAAGACAAACAAGCAGAGATGTTGGCGACGACCTATCTTT
>JAFUPC010000054.1 GCA_017481495.1 Clostridia bacterium | reverse complement strand
TGAGGACGACCGGTCGATGTGGATGTCCTGCATCCTGCCCGCCCTTGCCAAAGAACCGCGGCAGATTCTTCTGCTGTATGACGGCGGCAAGATCATCGGTTATTTTCAGTATTATGTCAATGACGGCGTTTTCATGATGGAAGAAATCCAGCTCCGCGAACAATACCACGGCACCGGAATCTTTGCCGGGCTTTACCGCTATCTTGTGCAGATGCTTCCGCCGGAAACAGGATACGTCGAGGCATACGCAAACAAGAAAAATGAAAAATCGATTGCCATCCTCACCCATCTCGGTCTGGAGATCATCGGAGAGAATAAAAACGGCAATTCCTTTCATTTCCGCGGATGCTATGAACCGCTCGTCCGCCGGTACGGCAGCAAAACAGATCAATGAACAAACAACACAACGAAAGGTGTACAAATAATGAAAGAATTTGAACTGAAATACGGTTGTAACCCCAACCAGAAGCCTTCCCGCATTTTCATGCGCGACAACGGCGAGCTTCCGATCACCGTGCTCAACGGCCGTCCCGGCTACATCAACTTCCTCGACGCGTTCAACTCCTGGCAGCTGGTCAAGGAATTGAAGGAAGCGCTCGGTCTGCCCGCAGCGACCTCCTTCAAGCACGTTTCTCCGACCTCCGCCGCTGTCGGTCTGCCGCTCTCCGATGCACTGAAAAAGGCTTGCTTTGTGGAAGACATTGAGGGTCTGGACGAATCCCCGCTCGCATGTGCGTATGTCCGTGCCCGCGGTACTGACCGTCTGTGCTCCTTCGGCGACTGGGTTGCACTCTCTGATGTTTGCGACGTCACCACGGCAAAGCTCCTCGCACGTGAGGTTTCCGACGGTATCATCGCGCCCGGCTACGAGCCCGAAGCACTGGAAATCTTGAAGACCAAGAAAAAGGGCGCATACAACATTGTGGAAATCGATCCCGACTACAAGCCCGCTCCCATCGAAACCAAGGATGTCTTCGGCATCACCTTTGAGCAGGGCAGAAACGAATTCAAGATCGGCGAGCACCTGTTTGAAAACATTGTGACCGCAAACAAGGAACTACCCGCATCTGCAAAGCGCGATCTGATCGTCGCACTGATCACCCTCAAGTACACGCAGTCCAACTCCGTCTGCTTTGCATACGACGGACAGGCGATCGGCGTCGGTGCCGGTCAGCAGTCCCGCGTCCACTGTACCAGACTCGCCGGCGGCAAGGCTGACACCTGGCTGCTCCGCCAGCATCCGAAGACCCTCGCGCTTCCTTTCCTGCCCGAAATGAAGCGTCCGGAACGCGACAATGTCATTGACGGTTATATCAACGGCAACGAAGAAGATGTCTGCGCTGACGGCATCTGGCAGGGCTACTTCACCGAACAGCCCGCACCGCTCACCGCGGAAGACAAGCGCGCATGGCTTGACACCTTCAAGGATGTTGCTCTCGCTTCCGACGCATTCTTCCCGTTTGCGGACAACATCAAGCGTGCATACGCATCCGGCGTCAAGTACGTTGCGGAGCCCGGCGGCTCCATCCGTGACGATCTGGTCATCGCGGAATGCGACAAGAACGACATGGTCATGGCATTCACCGGTATGAGACTGTTCCATCACTAATATAAGAAATTTCGTGCAAGGTGAACTTCCTCGGTTGAAATAGGAGCCGACGGCTTCAAGTACCGCGTAGGGCGGGGGCTTGCTCCCGCCGAAACAAAGAAATTTGATAATAAAAACACAGAAAAATTGCTGTTTTATCAAATATTTTCCGTACATATCAGGTTGTTCACCCACTGCGGCGGGAGCAAGCCCCCGCCCTCCGCGCAGCAAAAATGCCGCGTGTAGACTTTCCGGAAATAAC
>JAFUPC010000053.1 GCA_017481495.1 Clostridia bacterium | reverse complement strand
GAACTAAAGAAAACAGGTAAATGCGATAAGCGAGAAAACGAGAGAAAAAAGGAGAAAACGAGAGAAAACAAGAGATTCTGCGAGACGGATTTCCAATTCGTCAAGACGATTTCGAGTCAGCCCCGTTATGACCACTTCGATAACTCTCCGAATATTTTATCTTCACATCAGCTTACCGGGGATACCGGAAAAAGTAGAGAACTGATGGAGAGAACTAAAGAAAACAGGCAAATGCGATAAGTGAGAACACGCGAGAAAAAAGGAGAAAACGAGAGAAAACAAGAGATTTTGCGAGACAGATTTCCAATTCGTCAAGACGATTTCGAGTCAGCCCCATTATGACCACTTCGATATCTCTCCGTAACAATAATAATTATATCACACATTCCGCAAAAAATCAAGGGTTTTCAGAAAATTTCTTTCCGATATGCCAAAATTTCTGTTACCTATTGACAGCAGGGTGAAATTCTGGTATAATAATTGTATGACTTATACAGAAATCACAGATTTCGGGAAAGGATTGATTCATCATGGCAAAGAAAATCAAAACAGCGGAAGAGCTTGCCGAGAGCGGGAAAGGCTTTTTTGCGGACTTCAAGAAATTCATCATGAAAGGCAATGTCCTCGACCTTGCCGTCGCGGTTGTCATCGGTAATGCGTTCAACGCCATCACCAACGGTCTGGTCAAGAACATCATCACGCCGGTCATGACCTATTTCACCAGCGGTGTCTCCATTGAAGAATGGGAAGTCGTACTCAAGGAAGCGGTGCTGGACGAAACGGGTGCTGTCGTATCCGAACAGGTCTCCATCCAGTACGGTCTGTGGATCCAGACCATCATCGACTTTTTGATCATCGCGTTCTCCATCTTCCTCATTCTGCGTATCATCCGCAATGCCGAAAACCGTCTGAACGCAAAGAAGATTGCGGAAGCGGAAGCGGCTGCTGCCGCACAGAAAGCGGCGGAAGAAGAAGCTACTGCAAAAGCTGCCGAAGAAGCGGCTGCAAAAGCTGCTGCGGAAAAAGCCGTCATGGATGAATACTACGCAAACATCCGCGAACAGTCCCGTCTCCTGCGTGAGATCAACGAAAAACTCAACAAGTAAAGAAATTGCCCGGTACGCCATTTGTACCGGGCTTTGTTTTTATGCTGTCGCCAATGCGCTTCTGCTATTGCATTGTCGTCACTGCGCTGCCGCCAGTCTCATCATCTTCTCATGAATCTCCGGCGCTTTTTTCCGTAAATTGACGACCTTTCTATCCCTGTCAAGAAAGCAGTGCTTTGTCTCACCGATACACCGCACCTCCCCTGTTTCGCTGTCCTTTATTGTATACGCGACATTGAGGCGGAAGCCGTTGTACAGCGCGACGGATGTCTCGATGTTCACTGTCTCTCCGAAACGGGTCATGGATTTATATTCCGCATTGACCCCCAGAACCGGGGACACGATGCCCATCCGCTCGACGGTATCATATCCGCAGTCTACGGACGCCAGAACCGCGCACCTCGCCTCCTCAAACCAGCGGATATAGTTGGAATGATGCACAATCTGCATCTGGTCTGTCTCGTAATACTGCACCTTGTGGGTATAGATATACATGATTCAACCCTCTTTCATTACCGGAAAATAAAGATACGCCGCGCCGTCCGCGGGGTCTGTGAAATCATGCACCGCGCCCGCAAGCACATATCCATTCTCCCGGAGATACGCAAGCATCCTGGGGAACACATCCTCCGCATCGTTTTTCACGCGCAGATATGTGTTCGGGGGAATCCTCCATTTCGTCCATCCGGCTGGTGGAACACAATCGTCCTCACACTCGACACCTGCGAGATACCGTCCGCGTGAAAACCCGTTCTCCCACGGTGCAAAGGTCATTGCCATATCGGACATCGCGCCCCAGATGCCGCACAGTGCTCCATCCTCTGTCTGCTTTGCCAGATGCGCGATCTCATCGAAATGCGCGTTTGCATCCTGCCACAAAGCCGCGATGAAGTCCGCGCCGTCGTCTGTACTTCCCGCTTTTCCGATGACGGAAAATGTGGGTTTTATGATTTGCTGGATTGTCATAGGGAGAATCGTCCTTTGCATGAGTGGAATAATTTTGATTTTAATGATATATCGCTTTCGCGATATGATATACTTGCTTTCGTAAGTATGATATAATATCCGGGCGCTTGTAACTTTTTCATTCATCATCCGCGACGCGGATATCATTGAAAAAAGCACTGCAATGCAGTGCTTTCTATAGGCAAACCGCATTGCGGTTTGGCGTATGGTGCAGGCAAAGAGACTCGAACTCTGGACCTTCCGCACGTCAAGCGGATGCTCTAACCAACTGAGCTATGCCTGCAAACGATTTTGCGAAGCAAAATCTAAAAGAATCCAAGAGATTCTTTCCCGCGTAAGTGTTCTTACCGCAGTTTGCTTGTCCCGTTCTCTGGAACAATAATATTATACCACAGGAAACCGGAATTGTCAATAGGTTTTGCAAAATTTCTTTCAAAAATTCCATATTTTTTCCTTCCCCCGTTCCGGTCGGAAAAAACGCAAATATTTGTCCGGAAAAACGCAAAAAAATTCCGGAAACCCCCTTGCAATTTTACCCGCTTTCATGTAAAATATAAATAACTGATATAAAACGGAGGTATCCCACCATGAAAACCTATTTCTCCACCCTGCCGAAGGTGCAGTATGAGGGCAGCAAAACCGACAATCCCCTTGCGTTCCGTTACTACAATCCCGACGAGATCATCGCGGGCAAGCCGATGCGTGAGCATCTGAAATTTGCGATGTCCTACTGGCACACGATGTGTGCGGAAGGCACCGATATGTTCGGTGTCGGCACGCTTTCAAAAAACTACGGCGAATCCGACCCGATGGCAAGCGCGCGCGCGAAAGCGGAAACCGCATTTGACTTAATGGACAAGCTGCAGATCGACTACTTCTGCTTCCACGATCGCGACATCGCGCCGGAAGCGGACACCCTCTCCGAAACGAATGCGCGCCTGGACGAGATCGCCGATCTTCTGGAATCCCTGATGAAAGAACACAACAAAAAGGTGCTCTGGGGCACGGCGAACTGCTTCGGCAATCCGCGTTATATGCACGGTGCCGGAACCGCGCCGAACGCCGATGTGTTCGCATTTGCCGCCGCGCAGATCAAGAAAGCCATCGAGCTGACCCATCGTCTGGGCGGCAAAGGCTACGTCTTCTGGGGCGGCCGTGAGGGTTATGAGACCCTGCTCAACACCGACATGGGCCGTGAGCTGGACAACATGGCGTACCTGATGCACCTCGCTGTTGACTACGCACGCTCCATCGGCTACACGGGCGACTTCTACATCGAACCGAAGCCCAAGGAACCGACGAAGCACCAGTACGACTTTGATGCGGCGACCGTCCTTGCATTCCTGCGCAAATACAGTCTTGATAAAGATTTCAAGCTGAACATCGAAGCCAACCACGCGACCCTTGCCGGTCACACGTTCCGTCACGAGCTGGCGACCGCCCGCATCAACGGTGCATTCGGCTCCATTGACGCCAATCAGGGCGACTACCTCCTCGGCTGGGACACCGACCAGTTCCCGACCGATTACTACGAAACCACGTTCTGTATGCTGGAAGTCCTCCGTGCCGGGGGCTTTACAAACGGCGGTCTGAACTTTGACGCCAAGACCCGCCGCGGCTCCAACACCCCCGAGGACATTGCCTACGCCTACATCGCCGGCATGGATGCGTTCGCATTTGGTCTGCGCGCCGCACAGAAGATCACCGAAGACGGCCGTCTTGACAAATTCGTCGAAGACCGCTACGCAAGCTACAGCACCGGCATCGGCAAAAAGATCTCCGACCGCACCGCGACCATCGAAGAGCTTTCCGCCTACGCGCTTGCCATGGGCGATGTGAAGACCAACATAAGTGGCAGACAGGAATACCTCGAAACCATCGTCAACCGTATTCTGTTCTCGTGAACAAGGAAGAACTTTTGGGAATAAGTTTCTCCCCGGAACCCCACCTCAAAAACTTTTGATATGGAGGGATCTTTATTGAAACTGTATCGGTTTGTCTGGATTCCGGTGCTTGGGGGAATATTATCCTCCTGTGCGGTGCATATCGGGAATGCGGTGTTTGATGTGCCGTGGTGGTGCATTGGCGTTCCGACGGCTCTGGTTGTCGTTTTGTCCCTGTATTTCACGGGGAAAGCGGTTTCGGAGCGGGAATATGTCTGCGGATTCTGTGGGGCGCATTTTTCGCCGAAGCGCCGCGACATGGGATTTTTGCTTCACGACAACGACCGTTATGTTCTGAAATGCCCGCATTGCAAAAAACGCGGCTTCTGTGAACCTTCCTACAAAAATAAATAAAAAGGAATACATTATGAAATATACCATCGGTATCGACATTGGCACCTCGGGCACGAAGACGGTTCTCTTTGACGAAACCGGCTGTGCCGTTGCCTCTCATACCATTGAATATCCGCTTTCTCAGCCGCAGAACGGCTGGGCGGAGCAGGACCCTGCCGACTGGGCGAACGCTTCGTTCGGCACGGTGAAAGCAGTTCTGGAAAAAAGCGGCGTGAATCCCGCTGACGTTGCCGGTATCGGTCTGTCGGGGCAGATGCACGGTCTTGTCATGCTGGATGCGGATGACCGCGTTCTGCGGCCGTCCATCATCTGGTGCGACCAGCGCACCGGCGCGGAATGCGATGAGATCACCGCACGGGTCGGACGGGACAAGCTGATCTCCATCACCGCCAACCCCGCGCTGACCGGATTCACCGCCTCCAAAATTCTCTGGGTGCGCAACAACGAACCCGAAGTCTACGCAAAATGCGCGCACATTCTGCTTCCCAAAGACTACATCCGTCTGCTTCTGACCGGCGTTTATGCGTCCGAAGTCTCGGATGCCGGCGGAATGCAGCTGCTCGACGTCCCCGGCCGCCGCTGGTCGGACGAAGTGCTCGGCGCGCTGGACATTGACCGCGGTCTGCTCGGCGACCTCTACGAATCCCCGGACATCACCGGTTATGTGACCGAAGATGCCGCCCGCCTGACGGGACTTCTGCCCGGTACGCCCGTGGTCGGCGGTGCCGGTGACAATGCCGCCGCCGCTGTCGGTGTCGGTGTCGTCAATGACGGGGATGCGTTCACTACCATCGGTACCTCCGGTGTCGTATTTGCGCACACGGACAACGTCTGCATCGACCCCGGCGGACGTGTTCACACGTTCTGCTGTGCTGTTCCCGGCGCGTGGCACGTCATGGGTGTCACACAGGCGGCGGGGCTGTCCCTGCGCTGGCTCCGCGACACCATCTGCACGGAAGAGATCGCGGCGGCGCAGTCCCTTGGCTGTGACCCGTATGACGTCATGTGCGCAGAAGCGGCAAAATCTCCCATCGGCGCAAACCGTCTTTTATATCTGCCGTATCTGATGGGCGAACGCACACCGCACCTCGACCCCGATGTCCGCGGCGCATTCATCGGCCTGTCCGCCATGCACACCCGCGCCGACATGACCCGTGCGGTGCTTGAAGGCGTCTCCTACTCCCTTTCCGACTGCATGGGCATTCTCCGGGAGATGAACGTCTCCCCGACCGTCATGCGCCTGTGCGGCGGCGGCGCGCGTTCTCCCATCTGGCGCAAAATGCTCGCCGACCAGTTCGGCATCCCCACCGCCACGACGAACTCCTCCGAAGGTCCCGCCCTCGGCGCGGCAATTCTCGCAATGGTCGGCGCGGGCATCTACAAAACCGTTCCCGAAGCCTGCGCGAAGATCATCTCCCTGCGGGATGAAGTGAAACCCGAGATGGCATCGCACGAAGCCTATCAGCCCTACTACGCCCTCTATCGCGGCCTGTACGGGAATCTGCGGGACAGCTACAAGGCTCTGGCAAAACTGTAATTCCATATGATACCGAAAGGGTTCCTGCTCCGTTTCCGGGCTGGAGCCCTTTTTTTGATACAGAAAAATGGAAGATACTATAAAAGTTTGAAATAATTTACAGGTCTTTGCACTCAAAAATACAGATGATTCCCCAATATTCTTTTATTTATATGTCAGCGCCTGCCCGATACAAGGTACATTACCCCAAATCCACAAAAACAATGAAAAACCAACAAAATTAAGCGGGGAAAGTTGACCTTTTCCCGTTTTTGTGGTATAATATAAATATAACTTACAAAGAAAGGATGTCCCCTCCCGGACATCGGAACATCAAATGGAAGAAATACAATTACAACTGTTCGGAGACGACGATTTTCCCGTGACGGATGCGGAACCGGAGAAAAAGATGTCGCCCGAGGATGCGGCGATGACGACGCTGACGGGGATCCGGCGGATCGCACTGCCGATTTTGTCGGTGCGGTCATTTGCGGTACAGGAGCTTGCCGCGGTCGGGGAAATTCCGCCGGAGCTTCTGACCGAGCACACACTGTTTTTCATCACGGACGGGGAGATGACCTGCATCATCGGCGGGGTGGAATACACCGCAGGCAAAGGCGACTGTCTGTATGCCGCGCCGGGGGTCATGTTCTCCCGCCCCGCGTCCCGTGCGCCTGCCGCGTATCTGACCCTGTGCTTCTGGGACGATACCCCGAAGCGGGACGACAGGGATTCGGTCTACAATTTCCCGCACAGAATGACCTATACCGACGATCCCGACGTGCGCGCGACAGTCGATTATCTGCACCGGGTGTGCAAGACCGGCTCGCCTGACCAGCGGCGCAAACAGCTGGCGGCTCTGCAGCTTCTGCTCATCCAGATGGAAGATTTTGCCGTCCGCTCCTCGGACAGCGATTATGTCCGGGAAATGAAGAACTACATTCTCACCCACTACCGTGAGGGTGTGAAGCTCGACGACCTCGCCGCGTGTGTGAATCTGCATCCGGTCTACTGTGCAAAAGTGTTCCGGCAGAGTGAGGGCATGAGTGTCGGTGAATTTATCAACCGTCTGCGCGTGGCGCGGGCGCAGGCACAGCTGGAAAACGCGGTGGAGACCTCCGCCGTTGCCCGTGACCTGGGACTCAGCGAATATTATTTCAGCCGCTGGTTCCGCCGCATGACCGGCGTGACCCCAACCGAATACCGCGACAGTCTCCGCGCGGCGTACATCAAGCATTGAACTCATGACAAACGATAAAACACTGTTATTTTCAAACAAAGACCTCCGCCGTCTCATTCTCCCCCTGATGGTGGAACAGGTCCTCTCCATCTCGGTCGGCATGGTCGACACGATGATGATCTCCCAGGCGGGGGAAGCCGCCATTTCCGGCGTGTCTCTGGTCGATATGGTCAACCATCTGCTCATCACCGTGCTGTCGGCACTGGCAACGGGCGGAGCAGTCATTGTCTCGCAGTACATCGGGCGTAAAGAACGGGATTCCGCCTGCCGTGCGGCGGGACAGCTCATCACCGTCACGACCCTGATCTCGCTCGGCATTTCCCTTCTGTGTCTCGCGCTGCGGAAACCGCTTCTGCACCTGTTGTTCGGCGCGATCGAAGACGACGTCATGGAAAACGCCCTGACCTATTTCCGCATTTCGGCGTACTCCTATCCGTTTCTTGCGGTATACAACGCGTGCGCCGCACTGTTCCGTTCAATGGGCAACTCAAAGATCTCGATGTATGTGTCCGCCGGCATGAACGTGATGAACGTCATCGGCAACTCGATTCTCATTTTCGGTCTCGATATGGGAGTCGCCGGCGCAGCATGGGCGACGCTGTTTTCCCGTGCGATGGCAGCCGTTGTCATGTTCATTCTGCTGTATCCCGATAAAAATCTCGTGTATCTGCGGGCAAAGGCAATTTTTTCCTGGAACCGCGCGGAAATTCTGCGGATTCTGCGCATTGCGTGCCCGTCGGGCATTGAAAACGGCATCTTCCAGCTGGGGCGGGTACTTGTCGTCAGCATCATTGCGGGATTCGGCACCACGCAGATCGCGGCGAATGCCGTTGCGAACAACCTCGATGCAATGGGGTGCATTGCCGGGCAAGCGATGAACCTTGCGATGATCACGGTCGTCGGGCAGTGTCTGGGTGCGGGAGACGAAGAACAGGCGGAGCATTTTGCGCGGAAGCTGATGAAGATCACTTATGCCGCGACCGCCGCCATCAATCTGGCAATTTTCGCCAATCTCTGGTGGATTCTCGGCATCTATGACCTCTCCGACGAAGCGCGGACGCTTGCGACGATTCTGATTCTGATTCACAACGGCCTTGCGATGGTCTTCTGGCCGGTCTCGTTCACCCTGCCGAATGTCCTCCGCGCGGGCGGGGATGTCCGCTACCCGATGGTCATTTCCATTTTCTCGATGATCGTGTTCCGGATTGTGTTCAGTCTGATTCTCGGCGTTGCCGGCGGACTGGGCGCGATCGGTGTCTGGATCGCGATGGTGCTGGACTGGATCTTCCGGACGGTCAATTTTGTGATACGGTTCAAAAAAGGGAAATGGAAGAAGATCAAGGTGATCTGATTTTGATTTTGATATGGAGAAAAAGGAAGCACCAGGAGGAGGCTTCCTTTTTGGGTTTTGGGGGAGATGTCGATGCGGATATTGTATTACGCAATACAATTCGATGATTTTGTAGGAAAAAGTGCCCCCGTCCCTTAAATTGACAGCATTGCCGCAAAGGGAAGTTTTTCATGCGAACCTTTTTGCCTGTATTCTATCCAAAGTAAATTGAATCGTTACATCTCACCACAAATATTAAATTTCCCCGCCCGGTCTCACCGGATTTCCGATGTCGGTCACGATCTGATACCCTGCCGCGCGGACACGGCGTTCCAGACAGCCGCGGCACTGTGCCGCTTCCTCTCCGGTGCAGATTTTGTTTTCGTAGAGCGAATACAATTTCCGCACGCGGACGGGCGAAAGGTTCGGCATAACCACGTTTGCGCCCGCCTGTAACCCGCGCTCCCGACCTTTGGGATGAACCGTTCCGAGCGCGGTCGTCGCCGGAATCAGCGCATACGGGAACATCAGGCGCAGAACAGCGATAAGCCGGAGGGTCAGCTCCAGACTGCCGTTTTCATATCCGGCAAACGGCGTATCGGGATGCGTGATATACGGCCCGATGCCGATCATATCGGGCTGTAATTCTTGCAGAAAGCGGAGGTCGGAAATCAGGTTTTCCGTCGTCTGGTACGGCGAGCCGACCATGAAACCGGAGCCGACCTGATAGCCGATTTCTTTCAGGTCGTAAAGACAGCGCTTGCGGTTTTCACAGGACATACCAGCGGGATGGAGCCGGCGGTAGTGTGCGCTGTCGGCGGTCTCGTGGCGCAGAAGATAACGGTTCGCGCCTGCTTCAAAATACGCGCGGTAGCTTTCCTTTGACTTTTCGCCAATGGACAGCGTGATGGCGCAGTCCGCATAATGTTCCCGGATGGCGGCGACGATGCCGCAGATACGCGCATCGGTGTCATAAGGATCTTCCCCGCCCTGCAAAACGAACGTGCGGAAGCCGAGCCGGTATCCCTCCGCACAGCACGCAAGAATTTCTTCATCGGTCAGCCGATAGCGCACCGCGTTTTGGTTTCCGCACCGGATGCCGCAGTAAAGGCAGTTGTTTTTACAGTAGTTCGTAAACTCGATCAGGCCGCGGATGTAGACCGCATCTCCGTAAACGGCGCGGCGTTTCCGGTCGGCATAAGAAAACAGCGTCCCGTCGTATTCGTCGGTCGAAAGCAGGGCTTTCAGTCCGTCGTCGGTGAGATTCCGTGTGTTTGCAAGTGTTTCGATATCAGTCAGCATTCCTATCCTCCTTTTTATGTGGATTCTATTTTATTTTATCACTATTTGCCTATTGTGTCAATAGGTTTTCGGAAAAATTCACAGAATCCGTTTTTTAGAGAATATTTCTGTGACCGTGGGGGTGTTTTTTACGTCATGATTGGCAGAGAGAAAGAATGGGACGGATGAATTGCTCCCCTGTCCCCGCACATTCCGGCGGAATTTCCCGCCACAGAAAGGACATACCCGACATGGACGATGAAACCATTATCCGGCTGTACTGGCAGAGAGACGAAAATGCCATTGCGGCAACAGATACGAAATACGGAAGCTATTGCCGCAGTATCGCATTCAACATCACAGGCGACCTCCGCGACAGCGAAGAATGCACAAACGACACTTATCTGCGCACATGGAACGCCATCCCGCCGACAAAACCGCTGTCGCTGTGCGCGTTTCTGGGACGGATTGTGCGCAATCTGTCGCTGGACCGACTGCGGCGGAAAAACGCGCAGAAATCGCCCGCATATGACACGACGCCGCTTCACGAGCTTGTGGACTGCATTCCCGCCTCGGACGATATGCAGAACGCGGTCGACGATCTGCTTCTGCGGGAGCTGATCAACCGGTTTCTTGCTTCGCTTCCCGAAGAAACGCGGAATATGTTCCTGCGCCGCTATTTCTATTTCAGTCCGCTCAAAGACATCGCGCGCGACTTTGGCATGACCGAGAGCAAGGTCAAAATGAAAATGCTCCGCACACGGAACGCCCTGCGCGAAGCACTGGAAAAAGAGGGGTACAATGTATGAATACATACGGTATGAATACACACGACAGGAATGCAAACGAAGAAAAGTGTTACCGTCTCGCCCGCATTATCGGGGAAGCGGACGATGCTTACATCGAAGCCGCACAACCCGGCACGGCTCCCGCCGCGGTATCTGCCGGTAACCGGATTTCTCATAGACATGGATGG
>JAFUPC010000052.1 GCA_017481495.1 Clostridia bacterium | reverse complement strand
ACTGCTATGTTGTCTTTGAGCACAAGTTCACACGCCTTGATTTTGAACTCCTTGCTGTACGTCCTTTTCAATGGACTCACCTCTTTCAAGTTAATTATACCACTAACTCTTCGATTTGTCCACTTATATTATACAACTTTCATCACACTGCGTTTTGCTATACACTATTATAAGATATAACACAGAAAAATGCAATACATGAAATGTTAATATTTCAATTTCTTCTTATCCCTTGACAGATGTCGATTTTTGTTTTACTATATTTAAATAAAACAAAATCAAGAAAGGACACCCACCATGAAACACCCCAACCGTATCAAACACCTGCGCCCTCTCCTGCTTTGCCTGTTTCTCACCGTTTTCTGCACGACGTGTGAAGACGAAGAACCCACGATGTTTACCGTTGTCATGGAGGAAATATATGCCCTGCACGAACCGGTTACGCTGACTGTCACGATCCCGCCGGACGGTACTGCGGCGACGGACATTCTGTTCCGGCTGGAAGGGCTTGGCGATACGGAATTCAACTATACCGTACAGCGGGCACCGACGGTAGATGATGCTTCTTTCTCTTTTTCTGAGGAGGATGGCGACGGTGTCACGGGCATTCTTCTGGCACTGAAACATTCGGAATCCTCAACGCATACGTTGTTCATGGTTCCGGAAGAAAGCGAAAACCGGAATGAATGGGTGTTTTGCACGTCGGATGACGATGCGTTCCGTCCGCTGACCGATTGGCTTGGAAATCAATGAAACAAAACAGCTCCCGTATTTTCCGCCGGGAGCAGTCTTCTTTTTATAAGTTTTCCAACCGCACCACAGCCTCCGTATTGACGGCATTGTCCGAGGAGCGGTAGGTACGGATATAATACAGCCCGTTTTCGTCCGGTTCTGTACTGCCTGTCACCATGATGGTGTCGGCGGCGGTGGCTTCCTTGGCGAATGCGATGGCGATGGCGGCGATGCGCTTGCCCTGCATCGGCAGGAAATCGCAGTACAGGTCGCAGTAGCGGGTGTTGTTCATGTGGCGGTTGGTGTCGATGTCGCTGTAAGAGACCTTGTGCGTGCCGAGCGTTTCCAGCACGGCATCCTTTGGAATGCGGAAGCGGAGCGGGAGGGTGGTCGTGACCTGTTCTTCGCGTGTAAAGGCAATATCGCACGCCTCCACGCGCAGGAGCTTGTGTTCCCTGACATCGAGAAACGCCCACTGGGATGCGGCGACGGCGGCTTCCGTTTCTCCGTGATAAATCACAAAATCACGGTCAAAGCACGCCCCTCGGCTGGATGCGCACGGCCACGATGTGGAACGGAGCACATCAAAATACCGCACCGGTTCCGGAAAATCAATGGAAATGCGGCTCATGATGAACGCCTGTCCGCGCGAACACAAGGTCGCGTAATCGGGACCGTATTGTTCCAGCTGCATCGTAGCGGTCTCCTGCATGAAGCGCATCATCTCGGCGGCACGGCAGAAGCCCCGGTCATCGGTCATGTGCATCCGGATGGGAAATTCAAGTTCAAAACGTGGGTATTCTTCGGACATATATTCGTTCCTTTCTTAATCTGGCAATAATCATATTTCCATATATTATATCACGCAATTATTACAGAATCGTGACATTTTATGCAAAAAAAAGCAGGATACCATATCCGGTACCCTGTTTTTCATATAGTTTCCGTTCCGTTGGCCACATCGGTCGGGAAACCGGGGGGAAAATCAATGCTTTCTGTTCTTCAGAACGACAGCTGCTGCCGCGAGCATCAGGACGGAAGCGGCGATGATGCCGGTATCAGCAGTGGAAGGAGCGGATACGCCGGTATCGACAGCTTCGCCTGCGGTATCGCCGGTATCAACGGGTGTTTCGACGACTTCTTCGACCGGGAAGTTGATCTCGGAGGAAACGAGAACGGCATCGGGACCCTGGTCAGCCATGTACAGCTTGTTGCCGATCAGACCGAGCTGGGTGAAGTTGTTTGCGTTGTCGTAGGTAATCGTCTTGACGATGGAAAGGTCGGTCTGGTCGAGGATGTACAGCTTGGAATCAGCACCCTCATAAGTGCAGACTGCGAGATAGCCGTTGAATGCGGTAACGCCGAAGCACTCAGAGATTTCAACAGTGCCAAGGACACCGGTACCGGTTTCGCTGATCTTAAAGACGGTATCGCCCTTGGAGCCCTTACCGGTGGTTGCGCACATATAGATGCAGCCCATATCGTCAACGGCGATGTTGTTGGCATCCTGCATACCGAACGCGGAGGTCAGGTCGAGGTAGCCGGTGCCGTTGGAGAAGCCGTCGGTACCGAACGCAGTGTTGAGAGTCGGGTTGGTGACATCGGTGACATTGTAGGAGTAAACTCTGTCAGTGTCATAGTTGGTGACGAAGTACAGGTAGTACTGATCGCCGTCGCGGCGGACACACGCACCGTTGACACCGACCTTGCCTTCGATTTCGATCTTGACCCACTTGACTTCATTCAGACCGTTCTGTTCGCAAATCGCGAAGTAAACGGCACCGTTGTTTGCGGCATTGGCAATGCCCATGTAGACATATCCGCGGTCATCGGCAGCGAGAGCCTTGATGTAGGAGCCGGGTTCTTCGTCAAATGTGTAGGTGCAGACCTCCGAACCGTCCGCAGCGCTGAACTGGTAAACGGTCGGGGTACCGCCGTTGAGCAGACCGCCGTAGTAATACTTACCGTTGGGGTCAACAGCGAATGCACGCAGCTGAATGGCATCGAGGGTACCGGATTCATAATATGCAAATTCGGAAAGGGAAAGATTGTCGAACACGTTGTCGTACTTGCCGGCAGAAACTGCGCATGTTACGATCATCATGACGGCAATCAGCGCTGTGAGAAGCTTGATTGACTTTTTCATAATGAAAAATCTCCTTTGCAGAATGATGATTTTCCCGGGTCGGGAGTGATCCCGTATCGGGACAAAAATCGCCTGTGGCAGGGCGGTTATTTTTCTGTACCTATATTATAACGCGAAAATGTGGATTTGTCAAGATGTTTTCCGGAAATTGCAATCATTCGCACACTTTTCTTTGTTTTAGACAAGCAGAACGGGGAATCCCCGATATGATTTCGGACAGGATTCCCCCATTTTTCCACATATTATGCAGATTTTATTCTGTTCTTCAGAACAACAGCAGCTGCGGCGAGCATCAGAACGGATGCGGTGACGATGCCGGTATCCGCGGTAATCGGAGCGGTGACACCAATATTCTCGGCAGGAGTTTCAGCGGCTTCTTCCGGAAAGACGATTTCGCTGGTCATGGGAATCGCGTCGGAACCCTGGTCGCCGATGCAGATGCGGCTGCCGATGACACCGAGCTGTGTGAAGTCGGCTGCATTTTCCGCCGTCGTAATACTTGCCGTTGGGATCGATGCAGAACGCGCCCATATCCAGTGCATCGAGCGTACCCTGTTCATACAGAGTTCTCAATATTTCTCAAATATTGATCTCCACCCCGCTGATGTGCTTCAGCGTGGCTTCTTCTTCCGAGGACCGCTCGACGGTTTCGTCGGACTCGTCAACGGGCGGTTGTCCGCGGGAGGCGGACTTGGCGGAGGCGGGTGCAGGGGCGGCAAGCTCCTGCTCTTTTTCCGCCGCGCGGCGGAATGTGGGAACCAGCTCCATCAGGCGGGCTTCCACGGCGCGGGTGATCGCCGCGCGGTCCATGTCCTCGTCGCGGTCGAGACCGTAAATATATTGCTTGAGCAGATCGAGCTTCCGGAAAAACTCGCCGCGGTCGACTTCCATTGGGTTGCCGATGAAAATCTTCTTGTTCGGCGTCATCCGGATGCCCTCTTCGCTCATGAGAAGCTCTTCGTACAGCTTTTCACCGGGGCGCAGACCCGTGTAGACGATCTTGATGTCGCGGTCGGGAACCATGCCGGCAAGGCGGATCATTTTCCGCGCAAGGTCGTCCATGCGTACGGGAGAACCCATGTCAAGCACAAAGATCTCGCCGCCCTGCCCCATCGACGCCGCCGTCATGACCAGACGCGCAGCTTCCGGAATCGTCATGAAGTAGCGGATGATGTCGGGATGCGTGACCGTGACGGGGCCGCCTTCGGCGATCTGCTTTTTCCAGGAGGGAATGACGGAGCCGTTGGAGCCGAGGACGTTGCCGAACCGCACAGCGACAAAGCGCGTGCCGCTTGTTCCGTTCATCGACTGAATGATCATTTCACAGGCACGCTTCGTCGCACCCATGATGTTCGTCGGGTTGACCGCCTTGTCGGTGGAGATGAGGACGAACGTCTTTACCCCGGCATCCGCCGCCGCACGCGCGGTGTTCCAGGTGCCGAGAATGTTGTTCTTGACAGCTTCCGCCGGGGAGACCTCCATTAAGGGGACGTGCTTGTGCGCCGCCGCGTGGAAGATGATGTCCGGCTTTAATTCCTTGATGGTCTTGAAGATCCAGTATTTGTCCCGTACCGAGCCGATGATGACGGTCAGACGGAGCTTGTCGCCGTATCGGCGGATGAGCTCCTGCTGAATGGCAAAGGCGTTATTTTCGTAGATGTCAATGATGATGAGATGCTCCGGAGCGTGCGCGGCAATCTGGCGGGACAATTCCGAGCCGATGGAACCGCCGCCGCCCGTGACGAGGACAGTTTTTCCGGAGATATAGCCGAACAGCGCATCGTCGTCGGGAATGTACGGCTCCCGGCCGAGCAGTTCGTCCATCGAGATGTCGCGCAGGCGCATCATCATCGAGGAGTCCGTCATTTCTGCGAGCTGCGGCAGAATTTTGACGGGGCACATCGTTTCGTTGCACAGGTCAATGATGCGCGCGCGCTGTTCGTTGGTTGCGGAGGGAATCGCAATGACGATGCTTTCCACCTTGTATTCTTCGCACAGGCGCACGATGTCTTCACTCGTTCCGGCAACGGGCAGATTCATGACCGTCCGTCCCTGCATCGAAGGATTGTCGTCCACAAGGACAACGGGATACATCGTCGCGGTCGTGGAGGCGGAAATTTCTTCCAGAAGCCGTTGACAGGCACTGCCTGCACCGACGATCATCGTCCGCCGCTGCAGAAGACCGTTCTTCACGGCATCCCGCCGGTCGCGCCGCTGCATGAATTCCCGGTAGAGCCGGTACAGAAGCCGTGTCGTGATGAGCACGGTCGAGATGGTCAGAAGATTCAGAAGATAGAAGTAAAGGGGCAAAATCTCGTCTTTGATGAAGAATCTGCATACGAAGAAGAAGACGGCGCCCGCTGCCAAGGATGCGATGTTGATGAGAAAATATTCGTTTGTCTGCGCATAACGCCAGAGACTGCGGTAAATGCCGAAGCCGAGCAGGAATACACCGTAGATGAGAATCAGAAGCAGAAGACAGGTGACGTACATTTCCGCGGAAATGGACTGTCTTGTGATATAATAGGTGAATCCGTAGCTTGCGATGATACAGAACATATCCAGCGCAAACAGAAGCAGATTCCGGAAGTGTGTTCGTTTCATTCCGTTTTGGAACCCTTTCGGTGGAAAGAATCGGATGACAGCGGTGTTTTTATCCCTATCATTCGTCATAGAGGAATGCATGGAGCTGCTTGACGTTTTCTTCAACGTCGATTTCAATGACCGACATTTTCTTGTAGGTAACGCCGCGGTACGTTCCGTCAAACGGCAGGCGCGCATTGTTGAACGTGATGTCGTTTTTGTAGGTCATGACGTCCGTTGCCAGAGAGAGGATCGTCGCGGTGGGAAGATTGGTTTTCACAATTTTCAGAACAGAGTTGACAAGGGAGGTGACTTCCGTCAGGCTCATGGAGGTCGTGACCTTGGTGAAGATCGCCATCAGGATGTCGCGCTGGCGGCGGGTGCGTTCAAAGTCGGAGCCGAGCGCACGGTTGCGCGCGTGGGAGAGCGCCTGCTCCCCGGTGAAGTGGGTCATGCCCGCCTGCGCGGATTCGTCCAGCATTCCGTACAGCTTGTACAGCGCCACCTCGTCCGCGGTCAGGTTCACGTCGATGCCGCCGATAGCGTCGATGACGGACACAAGGCCTGTGAAGTCGATGGTCATGTAATCCTGGATGTCCAGCTGGAACGTGTCGTTGATGGTGTTGATGCACAGACCGATGCCGCCGAACGCAAACGCGGTGTTGATGCGGTTGTAATCCTGTCCCTCAATGTAGACCAGCATATCGCGCAAAAGCGAAATGAGCTTGACTTCGTGTGTGCGTTTATTATAGGAAAGAATGATCATCGTGTCCGTGCGCCCGTATTCGACCGCCGCATTGCGGGAGTCGCGCCCGAGCAGGAGGACGTTGGTGACATCCGGATCCTTTTTTTCCTGTTTGTAAATCGGTTTTGCTTCCACGGGAGCTGCTTCCGTTGCGGTTTCGTCGGGCAGAGGCTCCGTTTCCAGGGATTCCGTCATGGTTTCCAATTCCTCCGGTGTCAGTGGAATGATGGATTCCTCCGGCTCCGGAATGGAGTATGCCGATTCGCGCTCCACGATCGGCACCGTTTCGTCCCCGCGCAGCTGGCGCAGCGCGGCAAGCACCGTCCCGCCCAGAATCAGGAGGATTGCAAGGATGACAATGCCGACAATCAGCAGAACGCGATTGCGCAGGGTCTTTTTCGAAGACGTGTTGTCTTGTGACGACGTGACCTCATATGACTCCTGCACGGTTTCCGCAGAATCCTGCTGCTGTGGGAACCGGTCATTTTTATGTTCGGACATGAATGCTTCCTTTCCGTTTGAAGACAACTGTTTAACATTGATCCGTTTTTTGTAATTCCATATTTATGTTAGTATAGCATATAATTATGAACATAATATAAACATCTGCGATATTTTTATGGCTTTACGAAAAAAACGAGATTTTCAGTGAGAAAATTTCACGTTTTGAAATAAAAAAAGTCGGAGAATGATAAAACCGGAAGCTTTCTGTACCGTCCGGGGAATGGAGAAAAAAAGCTCCCTGCCGGGTGGCAGGGAGACCTGGGGGTTGTGGGATGATCATGCTGACTTTGGCATTACGCGATGCAATATCAACATCAACCCCTATCCCGCTCACACCGTCAGCTCTGCGCCGTCTGTGATCTCTCCTGTGAGCAGGGGCGCGATCACGTCCGCCAGAAATGCCGTGACCTGTTCCGGGCAGCAGCCGATATAGTTCGACGGAACAAGAATCGGGTCGATGTCCGCGTGAGACAGGCCGAATGCGGGGTCGGCGCAGATGCGGTCGATGAGGTCGTTGTCAAGACCCTCCTCCTTGACGCGCCGGCCGGCTTCCATTGCGTGGCGGCGGATGCGTTCGTGAATTTCCTGGCGGTCGGCGCCGCGGGTAACGGCATCCATCATGATGTTTTCGCTTGCCATGAACGGAAGCTCCGCCATCACGCGCCGCTCAATGACCTTGGGATAAACGACCAGCCCTTTCGTGACATTCTGGTAGATGTTGAGGATCGCATCGACGGCGAGGAACGCTTCCGCAACGGACAAGCGTTTGTTGGCGCTGTCGTCAAGGGTGCGCTCCATCCACTGGGTCGCCGCGGTGATCTGCGGGTTGATTGTGTCGGAGATGACGTAGCGGGAGAGCGCGGAGATGCGTTCGCAGCGCATCGGATTGCGCTTGTAGGGCATCGCGGACGAGCCGATCTGGTTCGTTTCAAACGGTTCTTCCAGTTCCTTGAACGACTGCAGAATGCGCATATCGTTTGAAAATTTGTACGCGCTCTGCGCAATACCGGCAAGGACGTTCAGCACCCGGCTGTCGAACTTGCGCGAATACGTCTGTCCGGAGACGGGAACCACATCGTCGAAGCCCATTTCTTTTGCGATCAGTTCCTCTGCCCGGCGCACCTTGCCGCGGTCGCCGCCGAAAATTTCAACGAACGATGCCTGCGTGCCGGTCGTGCCCTTGGAACCGAGGAGTTTTAAGGACGACAGCACATGGTCGAGGTCTTCAAGGTCAAGGGTCAGCTCGTACATCCACAGCGTGGCGCGCTTGCCGACTGTGGTCAGCTGTGCCGGCTGGAGATGGGTGTACGCAAGGCACGGCAGGGATTTATATTCATCGGCAAAGGCGGCAAGATTTTTCAGAACGCCCAGCACCTTGCCGCGCACAAGCCGGAGCGCTTCGCGCATAATGATCATGTCCGTGTTGTCGCCGACGTAGCAGGAGGTCGCACCGAAATGGATGATCGGGCGTGCCTTGGGACACGCATCGCCGAACGTGTGGACGTGCGCCATGACATCGTGGCGGAGCTTCTTTTCGTACTGCGCGGCGGCTTCGTAGTCGATGTCCGTGATGTGCGCTTCCATCTCCGCGATCTGCTCGTCCGTGATGTCCACACCGAGCGTCTTCTCCGCCCGCGCAAGTGCGACCCAGAGCCGCCGGAACGTCGAAAACTTCATATCGGGGGAAAACAGATACTGCATCTCGTCGCTTGCATAGCGCGAGGAAAGCGGGGATTCATAACGGGAATGGTCTGACATTTTTTGTATTCTCCTTTTTCACTTCGCCTTCGGCTCAATCTTCCCCAGGGAAACTTTGTTTCCCTATGAAGTTTCTCCTTCGGCGAAACTTCACTGCGCCAGCAACTTCACTGCCGCAGGCAACTTCACTTGCCCGCAAGGGCAAACTTCACTTCTTATTACTCTCTCTGATACCGTTCATCATTTTTATTTATCTCAAACAACAAAAGCGGGCGCAAACCGATGATCTGCGTACCGCTTTTATCTTCTTAGATTTGTTCGATAACTTTCATTCTGACCGAGAAAATACGCGAAATATCCTTGATTTCCATGGATGGTGACAGGTTATCGAACATATCTGTTCAATTTAAAACTCTGCAAGTCCCTTGGTACGCGGATACGCTTCCACGTCGCGGATGTTGGAGACGCCCGTGATGTACATAATCAGGCGTTCAAAGCCGAGACCGAAGCCGGCGTGACGGGTTCCGCCGTATTTGCGCAGTTCGGTGTACCACCAGTAGTCGTCGGGGTTGAGGTTGAACTTCGCCATTGCGCGTTCCAGATAATCCAGACGTTCCTCACGCTGGGAGCCGCCGATCAGCTCGCCGACACCGGGAACCAGCATATCCATCGCCGCAACGGTCTTGCCGTCGTCGTTGAGACGCATATAGAATGCCTTGATCTCCGCCGGGTAGTCGGTGACGAACACGGGCTTGCCGAAGATGACTTCGGTCAGGTAGCGCTCGTGCTCGGTCTGCAGGTCAATGCCCCATTCGACCGGGTAGTCGAATTCTTTGCCGGACTTTTTGAGCAGTTCGACCGCTTCCGTGTAGGTGACACGGCCGAAATCGCTGTTCACGAGTGCCGTCAGGCGTTCGATGAGACCCTTGTCCACAAAGTTGTTGAAGAATTCCATTTCTGCCGCGCATTCTTCCATGACATAGCGGATGACATACTTGATCATATCCTCCGCAAGCTCCATGTCATCGGCAAGATCTGCGAACGCGATTTCCGGCTCCATCATCCAGAATTCCACCGCGTGGCGCTGGGTGTTGGAATTCTCGGCGCGGAACGTCGGGCCGAACGTGTAGACGTTGGCGTATGCCATTGCAATGGTCTCGGCTTCCAGCTGACCGGACACGGTCAGGTTCGTGGATTTGCCAAAGAAGTCTTTCGACCAGTCTACTTTTCCATCTTCGGTGCGGGGCAGGTTGTCGGGATCCAGCGTCGTGATGCGGAACATTTCGCCCGCGCCCTCACAGTCGGAACCGGTGATGATGGGCGTGTTGACGTAGACAAAGCCGCGCTCCTGGAAGAACTTGTGAATGGCGTATGCCGCGGTGGAGCGGACACGGAAGACCGCGTTGAACGTGTTTGCGCGGGGGCGCAGATGCGCGATGGTACGCAGATATTCCAGCGTGTGGCGCTTCTTCTGAAGCGGATAATCGGGGGAGGATGCGCCCTCGACGGACACGGATTCCGCTTTCATCTCAAAGGGCTGCTTTGCATCGGGGGTAAGGACGATGGTACCGGTGACGACCAGCGCACAGCCGATATTCTGCCGGACGATCTCCTTGTAGTTTTCAAGTTTTTCGTCTTCGAGAACGACCTGAAGATTCTTGAAATAGCTGCCGTCATTCAGCTCAATGAAGCCGAATGCGTTGCTCGCGCGGATATTTCTTGCCCAGCCTGCAACGGTGATGCTTTTTCCGTCGAAGGCTGTCATATCCTTGTAGATTTCTTTGATACAGACTCTTTTCATTATATCATATCCTTTCTTAAGAATCAGAATGCACTGCGCGTTGGTCTTTTTGATTTTGAGCCATGAAAAATGCATTCAATAGATATATTATATAACAAAAACGGCGGAATTGCAAGGGGGTAACGGAAATTTCCCCGCAAATTTCGTAATTTTTTTCGTTTTGCTCCGATTTCAATATTAGATTTGTTCGATAACCCCATTTTGATCGAGATAATACCGATCAAGTATATATTGTTTCAATGGATGGTGACAGGTTATCGAACATATCTATTTCCACACACACAAGTGCGGCTGCTGTGTGCGGAATTTTTATAATCTTTATAAATAATTGTAAGAAAAAATAGTTCTCAGGTCATCATCCACCAACAAACACCGCTCCGCTCTCCCCAAGCACCGTTCCGTCCGCACTCCTCTGCGCCACGGAAATGCGCTCGCCCTGGAACACCTCCGCATCCGGGACATATAGGGTGTTTTCGTCAATCCAGACCGTTTCGCACGTTTCCCCGCCGATGAGGACACAGGAGAACGGCGTGAAATTTTCGCCTGTGACGTAGAGTGAAGCACCGACGGAGCGGACGCCGGTCACGCGGATCTCGTTGATGCCCATCTGTAATACTGTCGGCAGAAGCGGATTGATGCCGCCCCAGACCTCTTTGTTGCCGTAGAGCATATCGTATTCGAGCAGTTCCAACGATGACAGATAGTCATCCGACGACAGATAATCGTCCGACGGCAGATAATCGTCCGACGGCAGGCTGTCGTCCTTGTCCCGGAAGGTCTGGTGCAGGCGCGTGATGATGCCCTCGTGGATGTCCAGCCGGTCAAGCACGTCCGCCATGAGCTGGTACGCATACAGGTCGCGGTCCTGCTTTTCCAATTCAAAATTGCTCCAGATGACGTATTCCGTCTCGAACGGCGTGGTGCCGTCCGCCATGTCCTCCGCCGTATAATCAAAGCACGGCAGGTGGTCTCCGTAGAACACGACCACGGTCTCCTCGTCCGTTTCGGTGAGTACCGCGATCAGCGCGCCGAGAAACGCATCCGTTTCATAAAGCTGATTGACGTAATATCGGTACTGTGCCGAAAGGCTCTCGTCCTCGATGCCGTACACGTCGATGCGCTGGGAAGCAAGCTCCTCCTCGGTGAGCGTGACGGTCACGTTTCCGGTCAGATTGCCGCCGGCTCCGTTTTCCTCTTCTTCATCGGCGTCCTCTCCGAATAATCTGTCAAGAAACGATGCCGTGTCATACGCATCGTCGTTTTCCGCCGCCGTTTCCTCATCGGGATACCGCCCGTGCGGCTGTACAGAGACCGCGAACACGAAGTCCGCTCCCTCCGTTGATGCCAGACAGTCCCCGATCGCCCCGGTCAGCGCGGCATCCTTTGCCCAGCCGAGCGGATTGTAGGTGACGTTTTTCATGTATTCCAGCGGCGTGAATGTGTCAAATCCCAGGGAGGAATACACGCGGTTCCGCTCGTAAAAGGTTGCTGTATTGTTATGGATGGCATGCGCGGTGTAGCCGATGCCGCGCAGATTGTACGCCGCTGATTCCGCGGTCTTCCGGCGGAGCACCGTCTTGTACGGATACTCTCCCGCGCCGAAATCGTCCAGATTCATGCCGGTCAGAATTTCAAATTCGGTATTCACCGTTCCCGCACCGATGGACGGCACGGTCAGGTATCCTGTGGAATACTGCTCCTTTAATGCCGTGAAAACGGGCACGGGATTCTCGGAAAAGGTGATACCCGCGAGTCGGTTGACGTCAAAGAACGATTCCAGCTGGACGAAGATGATGTTCGGCGTTTCCCTGTCCGCCGCGGTCACGGCATTCGGATCCGGTGTTTCCGTCTCTGCCGCCGTGCTGTCTCCTGATACCGTGGTTTCAGGGTGGGGTGCCGTTTCTCCGCCGAGCTCCGTCAGGATGCCGTCAATGCCGCCGTCGGCATAATCGTCCGGCTCATCGACCCCGCGGTCAATGACAGACAGCGAAAAGCAGTAGGCAAATCCGTAATCGTCATACGCACCGGGCAGATCGGCGAAGTCCGTCTCCACCGCGCCCGCGCGCACGGAAAGCAGCATCACACCGCCCGAGACCATGCCGCAGACCGCGAGCATTGCCCCGCCGCGCATCCGCGAAAACATGGGGGCAGAAAGACATTCCGTCACGCGCCACAGCTTCACAAGGCCGATCACGACAAGGACAAACGCCGCGCAGATCAGTAAAATTTCAAACACGTTCAGATAGATCGTGATAATGCTCATGCACGACAGAACCAGTCCGAAGTCAATGGCGGCAAGCGGCGTGTTGCGCATTCCGAGAATGACACAGTTCGCGATCCCGAGCACCGCCCACCCGACCGCCGTTGCTGTCAGCACAAAGCTCCGCCGCCGGAACAAAAGTGACACGCACAAAGTCAGAAAGATGATCAGCGCATTCAGACAAAATATATAAGGATGGAAAAAGAGAAACGCGATCCCGTCAATGACGGAACGTCTCCCGCAGATTTCAAGCAGGAGATTCAGAAGCATCGCCATGACAGCAAACAGGCGCAGGGGAGACGTGCCTGCGATGCGGGAGAAATTGGAGTAAAAGGAAAGAAAGTGGTGTTTTATGGTGTTCATATGTAGTGTTTATGGTATGTTGTAGTGCTTACGGTACTTTTTGTATGGAGACAGGCGGGGGCTTCTGTGCGAACCGTCCGGCTTCCGTCCTTGTCAAAGAAAAATTACAATGAAACTGTAATCTTATACTTCAATCATACCATAAATATAAGTCAGGCACAAGTATAAAATATGAATGTTCTGTGTCATTTTCCGATGCTTTTCCTCCGTGCGCAAAAAATTTCCCGAACCCATTGCAATTCTCGGAAAATCATGGTATAATAATCAAAACAAATACGCCCACGGAGGTATTTCCAAAATGAAACAATTCGACATCACCTATTTCCACGGCCCGTTTTCCAATTTTGTCGTAAAAGACGAGACCGTCCGGGAGATCGCGGCAAGCGGCATGACGCTCGTTCCGCTTCACTACGGAACGGAGACCAACAAGGCGGCACTCCCGCTTCTGCGCCGGTACGGTCTGCGTGCCATCGTCTCTGACCCGCGCATTTCGCGTGTTTATCGGGATGACGATCTTGCGGCGGCAGATGCGATGGCAAAGGAAGTCGTCGCCGATTATGCAGATTATGACAACATCATCGGCTGGGACATCGTGGACGAGCCGAATGCGGCGAAGTTCCCCGTGCTTGCCGCCATCGTCAACGCATTCCGCCGCTATTCTCCCGACATGGAAACGGTCATCAACCTGTTCCCCAATTATGCCTCCCCCGAACAGCTGGGCAATCCTGACTATGTTTCCCATCTGGAAGCATTTGTGAACATCGTGCGCCCGCACCTGCTCTCCTACGACCATTATCATTTCCTTGGCCGCGAAAACCGCAACCAAACCCTCGACCTTGATGTGGACGAGCGCGAGCGTCTCATCCGTCTCTCCGCCGAAACGACCGAAAACCGCGGCGGCTTCTTTGAGAACATTGAAGACTTCCGCCGCATTGCCGTCAAATACGGCATCGACCCGATGCTCATCGTGCTTCTGACCGAGCACGGCCCCTACCGCAACCTGACCCGCGGCGAGCTGTTCTGGGAAGTCAATATGTGCCTGGCCTACGGCATGAAGCGCATCTCCTACTTCACCTACTGGGAGCCGTCCCACGACGACCACTGGCAGTGGACGAACGCCATGTGCGACACCGAGGGCAATAAGATGCCGCACTGGTACGACGTGCAGGCCATCAACGCGGCGATCTCCCCCGCCGGCAGAAGACTGTTCCAGACGACCTCCGAAGCCGTCTTCCACATCGGCACGCCCGAGCCTGCTGCGACCGCGTTCACCGGTTTCGGCGGCATTTCCGCCATTGACGGTGAGAACGGTGTCATCGGCTTCTTCTCCGACGGCTCCGTGTATCTGGTCAACCGCGATTTCCAGCGGGAGAACACGTTTACCATTCATGCAGACAAGCCGCTGAATGTGCTTGTAGGTGATGCGTTTGTACCGATGGACGGAACAAGCATCATGCTTGGCGCGGGGGAAGCCGTTCTGTTAAAATTCTGATTTTTCTTTCGCGGTTCAGGGTACCTTGTAAGGAAGCGAACTCCCGCGACCCTCAACGGAACGTACTTTTTCCCGCGCGAGAAAAATGCAACCCAGGAACGGCGAAGCCATTCCTATAAAGCGCGCTGCTCGCTCCACTCATTCAAATTTGAACAGGCAAAATTCCGACAACCCGGAATCCCGCAGAACATCAATGCAGCACTGCGTAAATTGGATTCTTTTGTTCCTCGACATCCTTTCACTTCGATGGATGGGAGGGATACAATACTTATCACTTCAATTTCGTATAATAAGATAAAGAGGATTTATGCTCTGCTTTTTGCGGCATAAATCCTTTTGCATTCAAAAGTATCCCATGATAACTAATATCATTGATTATTAACAAAGAACTTATTTTTTGCGCCACTATATATTTTACTGAAATTCAAAACATCGCACAGCACCAAAAAAGAGACACGGAAAATCGTGTCTCTCATTTTCTTTATCCGTATTTCAGATAACGCACCAAATCCTGTCAGAACAAGAATCAACCGAGCTTTGCGTAGTTGACCTTGATGCCGGGGCCCATCGTGGTAGCGATGACACAGGACTTGATATACTGACCCTTTGCAGCGGCGGGCTTTGCCTTGATGACAGCACCGACGAGGGTGTTGAAGTTTTCGGTGAGCTTTTCGACGCCGAAGGAAGCCTTGCCGATGGGGCAGTGGATGATGTTGGTCTTGTCAAGACGGTATTCGATCTTACCGGCCTTCGCATCGGTGACAGCCTTTGCGACGTCCATGGTGACGGTACCTGCCTTGGGGTTCGGCATGAGACCCTTCGGGCCGAGGACCTTACCGAGACGACCGATGACACCCATCATGTCGGGGGTAGCGATGACAACGTCGAACTCGAACCAGTTTTCTTTTGTGATCTTTTCAACGTAATCGACATCGCCGACGTAGTCAGCGCCTGCTGCCTTTGCAGCTTCTGCCTTGTCACCCTTTGCGAAAACGAGGGTACGGACAGTCTTACCGGTACCGTTGGGGAGGACAACCGCACCGCGAACCTGCTGGTCTGCGTGACGGGAGTCAACACCGAGACGGATGTGGATTTCTACAGTTTCATCAAATTTTGCTTTTGCGGTCTGGCAGAGCAGTGCGATTGCTTCGTCAGAATCGTAGAGCTTGGTCTTGTCGACGAGCTTTGCGCTGTCGAGATACTTCTTTCCTTTAGTCATAACGCAATATCCTCCTCTGCCTTATTCTTCAACGGTAACGCCCATAGAACGTGCGGTACCTGCGATCATGCTCATCGCTGCTTCGACGCTGGAAGCGTTCAGGTCGGGCATCTTGGTCTCAGCGATCTTCTTGACCTGCTCCTTGGTGATGGAAGCGACCTTGGTCTTGTTCGGTGCGCCAGATGCGGTTTCGATGCCTGCGGCCTTCTTGATGAGAACGGCTGCCGGGGGGGTCTTCGTGATGAAGGAGAAGGAACGGTCTGCGTAAATGGTGATGACGACCGGAATGATCAGACCCATGTCATTCTTGGTTCTCTCGTTGAATTCCTTGGTAAACGCGGAAATGTTGACACCGTGCTGACCGAGTGCCGGACCGACCGGAGGCTGGGGGGTAGCCTTGCCGGCGGGTAACTGTAATTTGACGTATGCTGTAATCTTCTTTGCCATAATAAATTACACCTCCAAATGTGGTAGAAAAAAGTCGGAATTCCATTTCTGATACGTATTTTGGAACTCCTCCCACAGTGCGGCGGAACAAAAACGCCGCGGGAAAACGATTTTCTTTGCAGAAAATCACTCCATAATTATGCCTTTTTGACGTCCTTGACGTCGAGTTCGATTGACGTATTGCGGCCGAACATGGATGCGGTGACGCGCACCTTGGTCATGTCGGGCGAGATCTCATCAACCACGGCCGTGCTGCCTTCCAGCAGACCGCTCTCGATTCTGACCGTGTCGCCAACCTCAAACGCCAGCTTGACAGCGGACGTCTCGACCTTTGCGGCGTGTTCAGGATCAATGCCCATGGATGCGACCTCCGCGTCGGACAGCGGGATCGGCTTGGATCCGGGGCCTACAAAGCCGGTCACGCCGCGGATGTTCCGCACAACGTGCCACGACTCGTCCGTCATGATCATCTTGATCATAACGTAACTGGGGAAAACCTTGTCCTCGATCTCCTTCTGCTTGTCCCCGTCCACTTCGACAATCGTCTCCATCGGGATCTGAATGTCGAAGAAATACGCGGTCATGTTGCGGTTTTCGATCGCTTTTTCAAGGCTCGTTTTTACTTTGTTTTCATAGCCGGAATAGGTATGGACGACATACCATCTTGCTTCCGTCGATGCATCGTTCATTTGCCTGCTCCTTTCAAAGTGTGTTACTTCTGTGCAGTTCTGCAAGAATTACAGATGGCTGAGCAGCGTAAGACCTTTGGAGAACGCAAAGTCAAGGATTCCGATGACGACACCGAACACGACGATGGTAGCAATGACAACGACGGTATTCTTTGTCGTTTCTTCCTTCGACGGCCAGACGATCTTCTTAAATTCACTCTTGTAATCGCGCCAGAATTTCTTTACGCGGTCGGTGAACTTGACCTTGTCCTTTTTCGGCTTTGCGGTCTTGGGAGCGGGAGCTTCCGATTTCTTGTCTTCGGCGACAGACGCCTGGGCGGTTTCGGCAACCTTCTTTTCTTTTTCTGCCATTACGTCCTTCCTCCTGTTCGCCTCTTACTTGGTTTCCTTGTGCAGTGTGTGCTTGCGGCAGAATCTGCAGTACTTCTTGAGCTCGAGTCTGTCGGGGTCGTTCTTCTTGTTCTTCATTGTGTCGTAGTTTCTCTGTTTGCAGTCGCTGCAAGCTAAAGTGATCTTCACTCTCATTGATAGGCACCTCCTGATGAATTGTCGCTGCGGCTTCATCCGACACGATCCGCCGCGCGCCGTTATTTGATGCGGCGTGTCACACAATCAGTCCGGCATCCGCCTGACCGTCACCGTGTGCCGCCATGTACCTCCCTCAGACGGCGCTGTGCCGCCAACCGTGCTTTCCTTGCGGTGTCCCGTTCTCCGATACCGTTTCCGGAAAACAGAGCACCTGCACAGTTCCAAAGAGGCGCTGTCCCATTACAAAAGGACAGCAAAAAAAGACCCTCTTATAGAGGTATTTATATTTTATCATATTTTGCGCGATTTGTCAATAGAATCCCGGAAATTTTCAAATTATTTTCTCTCTTTGCGGAAAATTATTTTCCCATGCGTAAAATTTTTACGCTGGGTATTTACTTTTTCCCCCGATTGTGATATGATAATATTATGAACTTTGATTCACAGAAAAGGAGAACCACAATGGAACTGAAAAACAAAGTCATCAACTTCCTCGGCGACAGCATCACGCAGGGCTGTGGGACCACGGGTGCGGATAAAATCTACACGCATCTCATCGAATACCGCGCAGGTCTTGCCCGCGCCAACAATTACGGCATCGGCGGCACCCGTCTTGCCGTTCAGAAAAAACCCTCCGACCCGCCAATCTTTGACCTGGACTTCTGCCGCCGCGCAAAGGAAATGGACAAGTCCGCCGACATCAACGTCGTCTTCGGCGGAACCAACGACTACGGCCACGGCGATGCGCCCATCGGCACCCCTGACGACCGCACGCCCGACACCTATTACGGTGCCTGCCACACCCTCTGCCGCACCCTGCTGGAACTGTATCCCGGCGCCGTCAACGTCATCTGCACGCCGCTCCACCGACTGTATGAGGACACGCCGAGCGCAAACACGGGACTTCCCCTGTCGGCTTATGTGAACATCCTGCGCGAAACAGCAGAGCTCTATTCCATTCCCGTCTGCGACCTGTGGAAGATCTCCGGTCTTCAGCCCGCCGTGGGGGTCATTCAGAGCACCTATATGCCCGACGGTCTGCACCCCTCCGACGCCGGTCACGTTCTGCTTGCCGACCGCATCGAGGGCTTTCTGCGGGCACTGTGAGAGAACCGGCGAATCATGAGCAGCGATAAAAAACGCATCCGCTCATCCTGCGACATCTGTGTTCACTATGAGTACGACGAAGATTACGGGGAAACCATCTGTACCCTGAATCTGGATGAAGACGAATATGAACACTATCTGTCCGGCAATTACCGCAACTGCCCGTATTTTCAGCCGTATGACGAGTATAAGGTGGTACAGAAGCAGAATTGAAATTTTCTGTTACAGTACCCCTCCCCCACCATCCGAAAACGCACCGCCATCCGAAAATCTGGAAGCGGTGCGTTTGTTTTCATTCTGTAATTTTACTGTTTCTTTTCCGTGCCTTTTTTCACAGCGGCAACAACGATACCGGACAGAGCCGCCAGCGCGATGACGTTGGGGATGACCATGAGGTTGTTGAACATATCGGTCAGCTCCCAGACAAGGTCGTTGGAGGAGACGGTGCCGAGGAAGATGAAGACGATGGCGAGGACGGAATAGACGATCGTTGCGATCTTCTTGGAATTGGCATTCTTGCCGAACAGGTAGATAACGTTCTGCTTGCCGAAGAAGTTCCAGGAGATGATCGTGGTAAACGCGAAGAACAACAGGCAGATGGCAACGAAGATCGGGCCGAGCGTACCGCCATAAACCTCAGACATGGCAATCTGCATCATATTGGCGTTGGTGACACCCTCTGCGGGGCCTGCTGCCGCGGTGATGACGGGATTGTCGCCGGCATACAGGCAGGTGATGGTGACGAGTGCGGTCATCGTGAGGACGATGAATGTGTCGATGAAGACACCGATCATGGCGACGACACCCTGGTCGTGCGGCTTTTCGACTTTTGCAACTGCGTGTGCGTGCGGGGTGGAACCCATGCCGGCTTCATTGGAGAACAGACCGCGCTTTGCGCCCTGCGTGATGGCTTTTGCAATGGCGAAACCGAATGCACCGCCGATGATAGCCTGCGGCTGGAATGCGTACTTGAAGATCATGCCGATGGCCTGGGGAACATCCGCGATCTTGACAACGAGAACGATCAGGCCGAGTGCGATATAGAGGACTGCCATGAACGGAACGATCTTTTCCGCAACGGATGCGATTCTCTGGATACCGCCGAGGAAAATGAACGCAGAAACGACGGCGAGGATGATACCGACGACCCATGTGGGAACACCGAACGCACCGTTCATGTTGGATGCGATGGAGTTGGACTGCACCATTGCGCCCATGAAGCCGAGTGCCAGCGTGATGGCGATGGCGAAGAAGCCGGCTAAGAACGAGCCGAACTTGTTGTTGTACGCGCGCTTGATGTAGTAAACGGGACCGCCGAGGACGTTGCCGTCTTCACCGACGATCTTGGTTTCCTGTGCAAGCACGGCTTCCGCGTAGATGGTCGCCATGCCGAGGAACGCGATAATCCACATCCAGAAAATGGCGCCGGGGCCGCCGACGAGGATGGCGCCGCACGCACCGACGATGTTGCCCGTACCGACCTGCGCCGCGACTGCGGTTGCGAGTGCCTGGAAAGAGGAAATGCCGCCGTGCTGTTTGCCGCCGGAGAACTTGATGTTGCCAAAGACCTTCTTCATGCCTTCACCGAAGCAGCGGACCTGGACAAATTTTGTCCGGATGGAATAAAACAGACCGATGCCGATGAGCAGGACGATGAGGATGTAGTTGGATAAGTAGGTGTTGATGCTTGATACGATGGGTAATAAAATTGCTTCCATGCGCTTCTCCTTGAATAAAAAAATCCGCTGAATGTTTTTCCAGCGGCTCATGGTTCAGACACAAAACACGATTGCTTCCAATGAATGGAAACAGTCCTGTAATCCATCTGCTCTGTCCTTTTGCCTGAGAGATTCGGAATTCCGCGCAAGCGTATTCAGCAACCGCTCCACCCCCGCGGTATCCGCGGAGAATGCAACGTATTCTCTGAAATTCGCTTGTCGAATTTCTTTGCACCTTCGGCACTCCTGATAGAGATTCTCCAGAGCCCCTCCGTTTTCAGTCGCGGCACCGGAAATCGGTACGGTTCTGAAAACTTCAACGGTATTGAATTAACATTATATATTATATCACATCAGCGAAAAAAAGGCAATGGCAATTTCTAACAAAATTGTCATTATTTATACATATTTTGACGGCATTTCGTAGAAATGAATACCTTTTCCGGGAGTTTGCTGTCAACTTAGGGACGGAAATCTTTGTATCCGGTAGGGGCGATTCACGAAAAAAACGCCCCTCACGCCCGGAACAATACCTCCTCCATCGTATCTCCTGTGACCTCATATGTTCTCCCGTCCAGAATCCTCATATAAGGCTTTGCGTAGGCGCTCGGCAGAATGCCGCGTTCGACCAGCTCCACCCGCATCGTAATGGGCTTGTCCCAGACAAGCGGACGTGCAAATGCGGCATTCTGTACCGCTTCGATGGTGCGTTCGCGCAGAAGCGCATACGCTTTTTCGGCGGGGAGAAGCATTCCGCCGCGCCAGGTGATGCCGCGTTTGACCTCGGCGGTCACGACCCAGGGGAGCAGTTCTTTTGCTTCCCGGCAGACCTTGTCGTCACCTGTGACCATGATGACGGGTTTCCCTTTGTCGCCGACGATACCGGCATCAATGGCGACCTCCCCGGCGGGAATACCGTTGATATGGTAGTTCTGGATGGAGGCAGAGCTCATGGAGTGCTCCAATGTGCCGCCCAGCGTGCCTGCCATAGCGTGATAGCCGAGCAGGATCACCGCGTCGCATTCGTCAAGGCCGGGATAGCGGTCATCGCCCGTGTATCCGATGACATATCCGTCCGCCTCCGCGCATAAGTCCGACCAGATGATGTTCATGCCGCCGCCGTGGCAGTCGCGGACATAAACCTTTTCCGCGCCCGCTTCCTTGCACGCACGGACGACCACGTTGATGTCGGCGGTCATCAGCCGCCGTCCCTCCTGATAACGGGATGCCTCCGGCAGAACCTGCTCACGCGACGTGATGCCGGAAATGCCCTCCATGTCGGTCATGATGTAGATGTTCATAGTGGGGTTCCTCTGTTTGGTTGTTGAATTTTTTGGGGGATTTACGGGGATTTATTTGGAGAAAGCGCGCCTACAGACGTAATGGGGTCTTTCCTGACATTGACCGCGGATACCATTCCCACACCGTCTCACGCCGCAACATTCACACTGCAATCCTCCTTTCGCTTCCCGAACGTATCGCCGTCGGTCAGAATCGCATAATCCACGATGTCGATCATCCCGTCGCCGTTTAAGTCAGCGGCGGCTGTCACGGCTTTGCCGGGGGCGCGGCGGAAGGTGTTGGGGGAGAGGAGAAGTGCGGTGTCGCCGTCGTCTATGACCCCGTCCCCGGACAGGTCGCCGGAAATGAGCGGGATCGCATAACCGAGCAGGGTGCGCAGGTCGGTGTCGGCGGAAATGTCGATGTTTTTGACGGTATAGGAGAACGCGCCTTTCTTTTCGATGAGCAGATCGTACCGTCCGGGACGGATGCCGTCAAAGGCAAAGGTGTACTCCGTTTCCGTGTAGATGCCGGCGCGCGCGGCGGTAAGGGTATTGCAGGTCGTTCCGTTGCGCAGAAGCGTGATCTTCACCTGCGAATCGGTAAAATATCCGCGCACCGCACCCGCAAGGGAGTAGGTGAACAGGCGGTCAAGCTGAACGCGGTATGTCGTTCCCGTCTTCTCGGCGGGGGTGGAGCGAAGCTGATACACGGCGTAAACGCCCGTGTCCGTTGTTTCCAGCATCATACCGCAGATGACGCCGTCCCCGGTTTTCGTGTGGATCGTCTCGGCGACACCGGAGGAGATATGGTACGCCATGACCGCATCCTGCGTGTTGTAAAGGAGCATATCCTCATACCGCGCAAGTCCTGTGTAAAGCGACTGCCAGATGCCCTCGCCCGTCACCCATTTCAGACCGGTTTCGTAAAACTTTGTGCGGGTTCCTTTCCGAATGTTCCATTTCCACAAAATGCCGGATTCGTTTTCGATGTAGCACCATATACCCTCTCCAAGCGGGACGATGGGCGTGTGGACCTTGGTGAACGCGGTGCTGTCGTAGCGGGTGTCGGTACAGGTGTAGCCGTCAAAGCACGTCCAGTCGGAATGCGCGTTTGCGTTCATGTAAGTGTCGCTTTTCAGAAAATAGGTGTGCTGCACCTGTCCCCACTGGTCGGGCTGCGGATCGTCCCAGGTCACATCGACGTGATACCAGGAGGAGCCGATTTTCACGAGATTCCAGGTGTGGTTCATGGATGCGCTCATCACGCGGCTGTTCGCAATCCCAAGGGACGTCAGCAGTGCCTGCAGGGTCATCGTGTAGCTCTGGCAGACCCCGCGCCCGGTCGTCAGAAACGTGTAGGTGTCATACTGCCCCGTCGTTTCGTCGTAAATAAAGTTGAGCGCGAGATAGTCATGAAGATACAGCACTTTCTCAAAATCCGACCAGGTGCTGTCCACGCCCTCAAGGATCGCATTCAGCTTTTCATGATAGACGTTCTGCGCCGCAACCAGCTCCGCGCCGCGCATGGTATAGGTCGGCGTGACGGAGAGGATTTCCCCCGTCTGCTCGCTGTAGCTGTAGTAGAATGTATTTCCGACGTAGAAAAATTCCGCCTGCTTTGCCGCCTCCTGATAGACCTCGACAAACTGCTCCAGATTCAGTCTGAACGCGGAAATGCTGATGCGCTCGGTAAGAGACAGCAGTCCCTCGTAAATTTTCTGATACGCGCCGCGCACCATCGAGTCGGATGCCGGCGGGCAGGTGTCGCGCACATCCCCGGATGCCATCGCTTCCGTCAGCGTCGCTTCCCCGGTTCCCGTGCGTTCAAAGCCGGACAGGCTTTCGAGTAAGACCGCCAGCTCCCACCGTGCGGCATCTGCTTTCGGGCGGATACAGCGGTTCGTGTCCGCGATGAGAATGCCGTTTGCAAACGCAAATTTCACGGCATCCACTGCCCAGTCGGAGATCTGGTCGGCATCGGCTATGGAAGACACGGAGACGTTCGTGCCGTCCTTTGTATGGTATCCCCAGTCGTAGGTGAACCGCTCTATGACGAGATACATCTGCTCGTGCGTGATCTCCTCATCGGGGCCGAACGTCCCGTCGCCGCGGCCGATGAAGATGCCGTTTTCGTATGCCCACATGACATACGGCGTATACCATGCCCCGATGCCGACGTCCGAGAAGACTTCCGTTGTCGGAGTCCCGCCCGACAGAACGGCATTTTCCTGTCCCGCCAGACGGCATAAGACGGTGGCAAAGGTGGCGCGTGTCATCGGCTTGTCCGGCTCAAAGGTGGTCTCGGAGGAGCCGACGAACAGGTTGTTTTTGCACACATACGCGACCGCATCGTAGTACGGCGCATCCTCCGACACGTCGGAAAAGCGGTTGACCCACGGCTCGTCCGACACGATGCTGTCGTCCCCGCGGTCGCCCGTCACGGCGGTATTGCCCGCAAACACGGCATCGGACAGCGTATCGCCGCCGGAAAGCGACCCGAACGTCGCATAAGCGTTCCCGGTACACAGAAGCAGCTTCGTTGACTGCGCGAATGTCCGCTGTTCCTCATAAGTCACAAGGCGCACGGAGGAAGAGGTGAGCGTTCCGAGCTTTGCAAAGGTCAGGGAAAGCACGGTCGTGTAATCGGTATAGGTCACAGCGGTATCCGGTTCCGCGTACAGGATGAGAATCCCGATTCCGGACTTTGCAATTCCGTATTCCGCGGAAATCGTGTCCGTATTCCATCCGGCTGCGGCGGTGATATACTGCGGGGTATCCAGCGCGATCAGCGTATCGGCAGTAAAGCTTCCGACGGTGACTTCCAAGGTCGTTGTGCCGGCGGTGTTCACAAGAGACAGCACTTTGCGGTCAAAGGCGAGTGCCGCACACTGCACGCGCGCAAGATTCTCCCCCTTTACCTGGTATGAAAGCGTGACGGTACTGTTTCCGTTATCGGTAAGCATGAACCGCACACCGCCGTTTCCAATGCCTGTTCCCGCTTTTGCGCCGGATGTCGTATCCACAACGGACACTGTGTCCGCGGCGGAAACCGGAATCGTACAGAATGCCGACAACAGCATCAGCATACAGAGGAGGAGGGACAGAACGCGGGTCTTCGCGCTTTTGGATGTTGTGGTCGGCATTGTATAATTCCTTTCTTAATCGTAAAATTCCGTTATCCGGTGCTTTTCGTCAAAAATGTGGTTGTATGCAAACGACTGGTAAAGCGAAAGTGTCGGGTCGTCTGCCTGTATGGCATCCAGTTCTTCTGTTGAGAGGATGTTCCCCGCCCCGTCCATGACGGTCTTTGCCGTGATGACAGGATACGTTTTCTGGATGGATGCAAGGAATGTCTGGTAACCGGACAGCGGAATGTCCGCCGCGGTACACAGAAGCGTGGAGAGGTAGTTGACACTGATGTCGTCGGTGGAAAGCGTTTCTTCGACCGCTTCCCCGTCGATGTCGTAATTTGCCCAGAGAACATAAGGCGTGATGTAGCGGTTGTACGCATCGAGTGCTTCCGCGGAACTGTCCACACCCGCGTTGCCCAACAAGGTGGAGACGACATTGTCGTTTGGCTGGTGGTCGCCGAACATGAGGATGACGGTCTTTTCATCGACGTTTGCAAAATAGTCAACAAGATCGGCAAAATATTCGTCCGTTTTCCGGATGAGCGACAGATAGGCGGAAATGCGCTTGTATTCCTCGATGCCGTTCACGGTGACGTCGGGCGTGAAATTGTCATACTCCTTGTCGTAGCTGCCGTGATTCTGCATCGAAACGGAAAAGAGGAACACGGGCGAACCGTCGCCGTTTTCTTCGTTTTCCTCGTAGCGGTCGATGAGATAGTCAAACAGCGTTTCGTCCGAGACGTACCCGCGCAGTAAATCCGAGGAATACAGCGGGCGGAATTCGTCCACGAACGCAGAGGTATCAAAGGAGAACCACGGATACACGACGTTGCGCATCCAGCCGGAGGCATAATAGGGGTGCGCCGCCTCCGTGACATAACCAAGCGATTTCAGATAGGAGGCAAGGTTCGGCGTTTCGCTTTTGATGTGCTGCTGGTAGGGAATCGACCCCGCCGGCAGGAATGCCATCGTGTCGCCCGTCAGAAATTCGTACTCGGTATTCGCCGTGTTGCCGCCCTTGACGGAGACGTGGAGATTGCCTTTGATCGTGTTCTCCGTCAGCGCATCGATGTTCGGCGTGACCGGGAGATTCGTTTCGTAGTCGCACAGCGCCCGCAGATCGGAGAACGCTTCGCTCATGATGACGATGACGTTCGGAAGTTCTTCGCCGTCGGCGTGAACCGCATCGGCTTCTGCCTGTGCTTTTTCGGAATACTGCTCTGCCTGCAAGGCGATTTCGTCCGCATCGTAGCCCTCCGGCTTTTCCACATTCAGATAGTGAAGCGTGGAGAGAAACCCGACCGCCGCGCCATTGCGTTCATAGTATACCGTCGGCGTGAACAGATACCGGTATCCGCCGAACTTCGTGAACACTGTGTCCGTCTGCAAAAAGAGGACAAATCCGCACAGTGCCGCGGCAAAAATGGCAGTCAGCGACCAATGCACCCCCCGCCACGGAATGACTTTGGGGAGCCGCAGACGGAATCCCAGCACCGCAATGCAGACAAACGCCAGCTGTACCGTATAAAACCGGTGCGTAAACTCAAATTCATAACCCGCCGCGACCGACAAAGCGGTTCCCGCGGAATATAAGTCCCACGGAAGCACGGGAAGAGAACGGTATGCCCAAGCCACGCAGTTGACCGTTCCGCACAGCCACGCCGTGACTGTCCCTAAAAAGACCGCCCATTCACTGCGCCGCCGGAACAGAAGCAGAAGAAAGAGAAACGCAAGATAATAGAAGATGAGATTCAGATACAGCATCTTCGTCACAATGTCCCGCGTGCGCGGCATCAGAAGCTCCACAAGCAACAGATGCAGAAATGGCACCGCACAGAGAAACACGCAGGAGCCGATCTTCGCGGGCAGAGTCTCCCACACCCGCCGCGGCACAAGCGCCGCCGCCCAGATGCCGCCGAGCATGACGGCATTCAGGAAAAGATAGGGCCCGTAGTCCCCGAGCTGTGCATTCCGCCTGAAAAAGATCACAGTAAATATGGCGCACAGAAGCACCCGCAGAAAGAACCACACGCGCCCCGCTGTCTGTTTTATGGATGGATTCATTTTTTCATAAATTCCTTTTTGATTTTCAGAAATTCGCCTGATAGTATAAGTATAATCGGATTTTGCCGAAATGTCAAGGGTTTTCCGGAAATTCTCATGTTGTATGTATAAAAATTCACAGATTGTCAAATATTGCAGAGGGGATTGATTCCGGGCAGTCGGGAGCTTTGGCAAGGAGGCAAGGGTGACGGTTCGCATTCTCGCAAAAGTAAAGTTTCAACCGAAGCAACGTACTGTAAAACATAACAATCACCTCTCCCCTGCCGTCCATCTCTGAAACGTCGTATGCGATACCCCCAGCATCTTCGCCGCGGTACGACCGGTGATCTCGCCTGCGCGCCATATCCCAATCACATCCCCGTAATTGTCCGGCTTCTTCCCCGCCGCACGGCCGCAGTGAACGCCTCGCGCCTGCGCGGCATCAATGCCCTCCCGCTGACGCTGGCGTATGAAATCCCGCTCGGTTTCGGCAACGTAGGAAAGAAGCTGCAGAACAATGTCCGAGATCAGGGTTCCCGTCAGGTCGCGCCCGGAGCGGGTGTCAAGAAGCGGCATATCAAGCACCACGATGTCCGCGTGCCGCTCTTTGGTAAGCGACCGCCATTCTTCCAGAATCTCGTCGTAGTTTCTTCCCAGCCGGTCGATGCTCTTCACGACCAGAACGTCCCCGGGCTTTAAGTGCTTCACGAGCCGGCGGTATTTCGGGCGCGAAAAATCCTTTCCCGACTGCTTTTCGATGACGGTGTTCTCCTCTGGTATCCCGAATTCCCGCATGGCAAGCACCTGCCGTTCCTCGTTCTGTTCTTTGGTCGATACGCGGATGTACCCATAAATGTTCATGATGTTTCCTCCGGAAAGTATAAAAATTGTACTGACCCCGGTTTTGGAGCCAATACAATTTTACACGATGGAGGGGGGATGCTTATCTGCTCTCATTTACATAAATAAACACCCGGTTCTGAATCAGTCCCGCCGCTTCCTCTGCACTCTTGACACCGGAGAAATAGGCAGATGCTTCTTCAAGGATGATGTCAAGCATCGAATCGTCACTCTGGTAGACCTGCGACAAAGATTCGAGAAGCGCATCGATGTGTGCGACCGCATCTTCGGTCATCATGCCAAGGTCAATGGTGTCGTTCCAGAGCCAGTACGACCATGTTTTGCCGTCGCCGTCTGCATCCATTTCCCCGGAGACGCCGCTCGAAGCACTTCCGCCGGTGACGGCCTTGGGAACTTCTTCCACAGCGACTTCCACCGCCGGAACGGCGATCGCCACGTCAGAGGAACCCGCATCGGTGCCGTATTCCTTTTCATACCAGTAATTGTCGTGGTACGCAAGCGCGTATTCCGCCATTTTTTCGTTGACGGAGCGGAAAATGGAGAAGCGGTAAAGCGAATCGCCCTCGGTCTCCTTCTGCAGATTCAGATATTCGGACAGAAACGCCCATGCGCCCTCGGGGCATTTGCTCTGCGCGGAGATGGCAAACGACTGGGTCAGCATGATGGCAGACCCCGTGCGGTTTTCGTTCGGATAGCCGACAAAGGAAATCTCCTCGCCGAACAGCCCCTGTTGGGTCTCCCAGAAACTCGTATAATTGCCAAGCGACATCTGGTAAAGCAGGGCGGTGCCGTTGCGGTACATCAGCTCCCGGTCGACGTAGAAATTTTCCCCAACTTCGTCCCAGTTGACGGTCTCCCAGACGGTCTTCTCCGGCAGCTGTGCGGCAAATTCAAGGATTTTGATAAATTCCGCAGAATCAAAGGAGCACGAACCCGTGTCCTTGTCAATAAACTGATCGCGCGCCATTGTGCAGACGTTGGTTAAGAACGTCTCACGGGTGACTTCACCCGCAAATGGGTCTGTGGAACCGTCTTCCATCGTCTCCATTGCGGCAAGCAGTTCATCCATCGTCCAGCCGTCGTTATCCCCTACAACGGCTGATTTTCCGACCAGGGTGCTGACACGGAACGACGGCGTGATGCGGTACAGCTTCCCATTTACCGAGAGCGCATCGAGAATGTTTTCGTAAAGATCCGCGCGGTCGATGGTGGTATCGGCATCGAGCAGAGGATACAGATCGGCAAACAGACCTTTTGCGGCGTAGTTTGCATACGGCATTTCCGCGTTCAGCTGAATGATGTCGGGGATGTTGCCGGAGATAATGTCGTTATTGAACTGGGTCAGGGCGCCCGTCCATTCGTTTTCTTCGCTGTTGTAGCCGGAGTAGTCGCGGACGGTGATGCGGTAGTCCTCGCTTTTACGGTTGAATTTGACAATAGCATCAATAATCTCGGAACTCGTGTACAGCGTACCGTAGGTGAGCATATATTTCTCTTTGACTTCCTCGTCGGGAATGCGGGTGAGGCGGTTGACGGTGGTCGTCTGCTTGCTGCTTCCGTAGTCCATCATCAGCGTGTATACCGTGCCGTCGGGGGCGATGTAGGTGTCGCGCAGATAGGTGGCGTTGATGTCGGAGTTGATCCAGTTGAGCAGCTCCGTTTCCGTGTTCGATGCAATGTCGTAGCCGTAAATGCCGATGGTCGTCGAATAGACGAAATCGTACGCATCGGACGGCATCGCGCCGTACAGATTGTTCGCCGCCGCGGAGGAAATGGAGATCGGTGCGCTCATCATCCCGGTCGTTATGTCATAATTGACGACGACCTGCTTGTAATCGGGGTCGGTGTAATAGCAGATGAGCAGCTTGTCACTGTGCGGCAGGATGCGGTAGACATAAGACAGGTCGGCAATTTCGATCTTCTTCACCTCGGTAAGGTCGGAGGACAGAATGTTCAGCCCCGCGCTTTCCGTTGCAAGGATCACGCTGTCGCCGATGACCGCAAGGTCGTTGACATAGAGATAGGTATTTGCCCGGTCGGTGATGCCGAACAGCTCGTAGAGGTCGGCGGATGCGATGACGTTCCCCGCGCTGTCCGCGTGGTACAGGGACATATTCTCGACATAGGTCTGTGACGCTTCGTCGTAAAATCCTGCGTTGACGGTATACCACACCGTTCCGTCCTCGGCAAATTTCGTATAGTTGCGCCATTCGTTATTTGTATTGTCCACGGCGGGAACATTGATGTCCGCCGTTTCTCCTGTCGCTGTGTCCATATCCCAGAACACGTCGGAGGAATTCCAGTCGGCATCATATTGATAACCGGTCAGGATCACGCGGTTCCCCACACCCTGTAAGCTGTTCAGGTCCACACGGCCGGTAAAGGACTCCTCTCCTGAGGCGTTGTAATCAATGGTATTTTCGTACAGGGTCTCATACCGGTAGACGTTGGTCGGTTTGCTTTTGACCGGCTCCTCCTCCCCTTTGCACGCGGAGAAAAGCCCAAGCGGGAGCAGCATCGCGGCGCAGGTGACAAGGGCGAGGGGGCGTTTTTTCATATTCATTCTGCAATCGTCCTTTCGGGGGCATTGAGTGGGGTATTCTGCTTTTTCAGCCACGACTTCATGCGGCGTTTTTCAATTTTGTCGTCAACAAATCCCCAGATGTCGCGGATGCGCAAGGGGTGGATATGGAACCAGAAGCTGACGAAGACGACAAAGCAGATAAGGGCAAGGATCCCGGCAACGGCGGCAAAGAACGCGGTGACGATCGCCTTGTTCTCGGCGACCCGTGCGACGTTCTCCCAGTACGGCGGGATAACGCTGTCCTGCCGCATCGCGCGTTCAAAATACGACACGGATGCTGTGGCAAGCGTTTCAAAGGAAAAGCGTTCGGTGTAGTCGTAGCAGACAGCATTCTGCGCCGTGTCGGTGATGCCGAACTGGCTTTTTACGATGTCCGACGCAAAATTGTCAATGGGGTTGGGCATGACGATCTCATAGCACGATGCACGGTCAAAGCCGCTTGTGAGTCGCAGTCCCGTGTAGGAGACGAACACGCGCGGGTTCTCCCCGTAGGCGGCGCGTTCCAGAGTGTCGGTTGGGGTCTTCGTGACTCCGGCGATGTAGAACGGCTGACCGCCGAGCGTGACCTCCATGCCGGCGACCTCCACGGCACCGAACAGCTGCCACGCGGCATATTCATCAAGGATGATGGTATTGGCATTGGGACTACTTTCGTCAAAATAGTCCCCGTCGAGTAAAGTCAGCGGATGGAAGAAGAAGAAATTCCCGCCGCAGACTGTTGCGGTAACGGACAGCGATCCGCGTTCCGCCGTCAGGGTGACGGTCGTTTCCCCGGAAAACGCATCGACAAACGGCTGTGCGCCATCGGGCGTTGTCACGGCATTCTGCGCAAGCGATTTTTCAATTTCCATGCGGGCAAGATAGATGTCGTTCAAGTCCACTGCGTTGTTTTGCGCAAAATACGCCGATACCTGCGCAAACGGGTATGCGCTGTCGTCTGCCGCCCAGCGCGCGGCGGCATCGGTTCCGGGAACGGATTCCGACAGTGATCCGATCACAGCGTACAGAACAAGGAACAGCACGGCGAAAAAGACCGTCACGCATCCGAAAATCCACATCACGCGGGCACGCAGCCGTTTTTCGGGCGGTGTCCGGAAGTAAGCGATCATAAACGTATCCCCTCTCCGATTTTTGTTATATGTTTCATGGCAGGTTTCCTTTAATTGTCAGAAAGTCGTACCTGCTGACCTGCCGAGATGGGCGTCGTCGATGTGGTAATGACAAATTCTCCGCCCGTCAGACCGGAAACGGCGGAATTGGTCTCATCGCTTGCGATGACCTCCACGTCGCACCGGACGGCGGTGTAGCGGTTGCCGATGGGCGTGGTCTTTGCTTCGACCACCAGCACAAATTTGCCGTTGGAGTCTTCACGGATGGCGGAATTGGGCACAACGGTGTCATAATTTGCCGACCGCTCGCCAAGCGAGAACGTAAAGCTCTGCCCCGCCGTGATGTCGCCCGTGACCTGCAATGTCACGATACGGGTATTCTGCGGGTCGGCGGTGGAGGGCTTGATGGCAGACACAACCGCCTCGGGCGTGCTTCCCCAGTAGTAGAGAATGGTTGCCGCCTGACCGACGGACACGCGCTTTGCCTGCTCGGTCGTCATGGACAGCTCCACGGAATAGCCTTTGTCCTGCTGTTCGATCTCACAGAGAACGGTCTGCGCTTCCACCTTGTTGCCGGCGGAAACGGAAATGTTGTTGACCGTGCCCGAGACCTTTGCTTTGATGACGGACGCGCCGACGGTCTCCGCCAGACGGTCGACCTCTTTCTGCGCGCGTTCGATGTCTTCAAGATACCCCGGCTCGTCAAGGGCGTTTTCTTCCTTTTTGCGCTCGTAGTCGGTCTTGAGGGCTTCGATGGAACGCTGCTGTGTCGTGACGGCTTCGGTGTATGCGGAATAGGAAGAATACCCCTCAGAGGACTGGCTCTGCAGGGTTTCCAGATACTCCTCGGCATCGGCAAGCTTCTGCTCGGTCTCCTCGATCAGCGCATCCAGCTCCGCCTGTGTGTAGGTGGAAGTCGTTTTCTTTGCGTTCTTCTTTGCCGTTTCGTAGTTGGTCTTTGCTTCATTGTATTCGGACTGCGCATCGGACAGAATTTCCTGCTTGTCTTTGAGTACGCTTTCGGCGGCTTTCAGCTTTGTCTGTGCGCTCTTGAGCGCAGCGGTATATTCGTCGCCGGTCAGGCTTTCGGCCGAACCGAGTTCCAGTTTGAGACTTTCGTAGTCTTCCTTTGCGCGGTTCAGCGCACGCTCCTGGTCTTCCAGATCCTGCTCCATCGACTTCATCTGGCTTTCATACTGCGCAATTTTCGTTTCGTTTGCATCGTATGCGGACTGGGCTTCGTTCAGATTCTGCTGGGATGCAGATGCGTTGGAATTGACGTTGGACTGCATCGACTGATAATAGGCAAGCTGACCCTTTGCGTTGGACAGCGCGACCTTGTCATCCTCGGTCGGATTCGGCAGAGAGGATAAGCGTTCGACCTCCGCTTCGTACATCGCGATATTGTCCGCAATGATGGCGGAGTTGCCGGAATTGTCGTTGCAGCTTGCCTTGGCGAGATTCAGATTTTTCAGGAGAACCGCGCGGTTGTCAAGGGCGGTGTTGTACTGCACACACAGGGAGTCATATTCGTCCTTGGTACGGGCATAAGCAATCTCCTTGTCCTCAATGCCGCGTTCCGCCGAGAGCAGCTGATCCTGGGAGGAGCCGCTGTTCTTTAAGTTCGTATAAACTTCGTTCTTTGCTTCGTAGTCCTCGTTTGCGGCATCGTATGCGGTCTGTGCGGCGTCAAGCGCCTTTTCCGCCTTTTCGTAGGTCATGGTCGCGGAGGAGAGCGAGTAGGTCGCAAGCTCCTTCTGCAATGCCTTGATGTTGTCCTCCGCCGCATCCGTGTTCACGTTTGCAATGCCCTTGGACTTGATCTTGGCAAGATCCTCGGTCTCATAACGGATCTCGCGCTCGCGGTCCTCGTAATCGGCTTCCACCTGCAGCTGCCACTTTTCATAAGCAAGCTCCGCTTCGGCAAGCTTGTCGAGTGCAGACTGCATTTCGGTGCTTTCGCTGTCTTCGAGCACGAACAGGATGTCATCCACCGCCACGGTGTCGCCTTTGCGGACATTGACGGACTCGATGACTCTGCCCTCCTCAATGATGACCTGATAATTTTCGTTCGCTTCCGTCGTGCCGTTTAAGCGCACGGAGGTCGTGATCTGCCCGGAATACGCATACTGCGCCGCCACCTGCGGAAGCGACCGGTTCATGATTGTCGATGAAAAGAACGTCAGCACCAGCATGATGATGAGAAAGATGATGGTGATGTTCTTGATGATATCTTTACGTCTGGCATTGATTTCCATACGGATTCCCTTTCCTATATAAATTATCCCTTGATACCCGACTGCGATGCGATACCGTCAATCAGATATTCCTCACTGTACATAAACAGAAGCAGTGCCGGCACCATATAAATGGTCGCAACGGCGAAGGCAAGACCGACGTCGCCTGTGTTGATCTTGGACAGGAACACAGACAATGGAGACAGCTCCTCTGCGCGGTCCTTGAACAGGACAAGCGGCTGTTCGACCATGTTCCAGTAGTCCATGAAAATGAGCACGACGACCGACCAGATGATACCGCGGCAGACGGGAACGCAGACCTTTGTGAAGATCTGCCACTCCCCCGCGCCGTCCAGCTTCGCCGCCTCGATCATCGACGACGGAATGCGCCGCATGAATTTCGTTAAGATAAACACGGCAAACGGCGAGAAGATACCCGGCAATATGACCGCCCAGCGGGTGTCAAGCAGACCGAGAAAATCGGAGACGAGATAGTTCGGCACCAGCGTGACCTGATAGGGCATCAGCATCAGAATAATATACGCAAAAAAGACGATGGAACGGAATTTCGTCTGGAAGCGCGCAAAGCAGTAGGACGCGCCCAGTGCGACCACCACCTGAAACACGACGATGGGCGCGACCAAAATGACGGAGTTCCAGAATTTTAACAGATAATCGGGACTTTTGAAAAGCACCGTGATGTACTGGGAAAACGACACCTTGTCGGGAATGAATTTCAGATTGACCTTTTCCGCAATGAACGTGCGCGTTCCGGAGACACCGGAGAACACTTTGCCGTAGTTTGCGGAAATTTCCGAGGAGGACATAAAGGAATTGGCGATGGTCAGCACGATCGGCAACAGAAACGCAACCGCGATGACAATGAGCAGTACGATCAGCACCGCGCGCAGAACCATCTTCGGAATGCTTTTCTTCTTTTTGTGGATGATGTGGATTTCCTCCGGCGGGGAGGTACGTTCGGTCGTGATATTGTTCATTCTTCCAGCTCCCCTCCCAGTTTGTCGTCGATGATGAGCATTGCGCCGATGATGACGATCATGACAAGGCTCATGATGATCGCCGCGGCGGACAGCTTCTGATAATCAAGCGAATTGAACGTATTGTTCATAAAGTGCTGAAGCAGATACAGCGTATCGTAAGGATAGTCGCCCGTCAGAAGATACACCTCGCGGAAGACCTTGAAGGAGTTGATGAGCGACAAGAGTGCCACAAAGAAAATCGACGACGACAGATACCGCAGCTTGATGGAGAAGAACCGTCGGATCGGCCCCGCGCCCTCAAGCATGGCAACCTCGATGATGTCCTTTGGAATCGCGGCAAGCGCGCTCATGAACAAAATCATGTTGTAGCCGATGTTCTTCCACAGAAACAGCACCAGCAGAACGATCTGCCCGTATTCCGATTTCAGCCAGTCGATGGGTGCGGCGCCGAACAGGGCTGTGACCTCATTCAATACACCATTATAGTGGAACACGACCTGCCAGATGAGCACGACCGATGCGACCGGCACCATCAGGGGGGTGATGAACATCGTGCGGAACCGGCTCTTGCCCGGAATGTCCCCCATCAGAATGAGTGCTAGCAAGAGCGGCAGTATCACCGCCAGCGGCACCGCCATCAGGGAAAACGACAGCGTATTCTTCACCGCCAACCGGAACGCGGCGTTGTTGAACAGCTTCGTGAAGTTCTCAAACAGGACAAAGTTCTTTGTGATAGGGTTATCAATGACAGAATAATAAATGACGACCAGAAACGGCAGGACAAAGAAGACGAGAACACCGATGAGGCTTGGCAATAAAAACGGCAGTGTGGAAAGCCGCTCCCGCCGCATCCGCCGCTTCTGACGCCGCTGAAGCAGCTCCGGCGTGTACTGTAATGCTGTCGGCGCGGTTTGCTTATTTTGGTTCTTGCGTTTCGTTGTACTCGACCTTCCTTTCGGGGTGATTGGGGTGGATATGTGGATAGATGTCGTTTCCATTTTCTCTGTAGGGGCGCCCATTGGGCATCCGTAACATATGGATACGATGTCGGAATGTTCGATGAAACCAAACAATCATATGAAAAATTATGTCTGACGATACGGTATTCACGGTCGTGTCGCAACGGACGCCCAATGGGCGCCCCTACAGATCCCCGGATACCCGTGTATCCATCTCAGACATCATCTGCCCCATATACTATTAGACGTAAAAAATTCCGTTTTGTTCCATGAAAATCCAAATTTTTTTCAAAAATCCGTAATTTTTCCTATAAAAAGAAAACGGAAAAGAAAATAGGTGTACTATAATTTGTAGTACACCTATATGGTATCATATGGAAGCGGATTTGTCAATAATGAAACCGAAATTCCATGAATATGTTACAATTTGTTCATATCATACACAATCAGAGCATTGCCCGCAGGATCCGCAGGAAATGCTGCACAACAACCGTGTCGGTATCGTCGCCCAGAGCGGCAATATTACCGTACTTGAAGCAGGCAACTTCGTACCCGCCGCGCGCGACGGCATCCTTGGTCGGGAGATACGCTTCAAAGCCGTTGGTAAGGGAAACGGCGAGCGTATGGCGGCACGGGCCGTGACGGCGCAGGCGCAGGCAGATCTCCGAAAACAGCTCATACGGCACGGGGCAGAACGCCACGCTGTCCCCCAGGGTCACAACGGACACGGGCAGAAGCTTGGACTTGGGAACGGTCTCCCCGTTTACGTAGACATCGTGCGCCGCGTACATATAGGCATGGATCATGCCGTCGATGTTGACATAGCGGCCTTCGCGCGGATGGGTGTCCGTGTAGGCACGGACTTCTTCTTCGGAGGGAATCGGACGGCAGGGCAGCTCGATCTCCTCGGCGTGGAAATGAAGCGGTGCAGACTCGTACAGCGCACGGTCAAGCGGGCGCGCAATGCGTACCGCATCCAATGCGGCTTTCCCGCCCAGCTCCTCGACATGATGAATGTCACCGACGGTCTTGCCGTTTGCGATGCGCGGGCCGATGTCGCCGACACAGCCATTCCAGAAGCCGGTCGGAATGCCGGTTTCCGTCTCCATGCGGTCGGTCATGATGCCGATCCAGTCGCGGGTGATCTCGTGGTTATTTCCGGCGGCAGTGCCGTGACAGCCGTAGTGGATGAGCTGGAAAATGCCTTTTTTGGTCTCCGCATTGCGAAACCGGATGACGGTCATCGTCTTGTCCTGTACGCCCCACGGATTCTGACCGTGATCGACCGTGCCGTCCTCAGCAAGCTCCCGGCGGTTGATACCGACCTCAGATTCCCCGTCGCAAACGGCAAATTCCGCCGCCTGCAAAGAAGAAATTGCTTCCTTTGCCGCATTGATGGCACCGGGAATCAGGATCCCCTCAAGATAGGGTCTGTCCACGTCACCCCAGCCGGCAATACCGGAGACATTGGGCGCGGAATGCGTATGCGTGGCGGATGCCAGAATGCGCTCGATCGGCAGACCGAGTTCGCGGGAGAGCACTTCTCTGGTTTCGGTACACGCCCCCGTGCCGAAGTCGCCGACCGAAAAAGACAGCATGACAACGGGGTCTTCGTTTTCGTTTTTCAGAGCAAGCGCCTTGATCTCCAGATGATCGTGGCAGGCGGTGGAATAGGTATCGTCGTTGTAACCGTACAGAAGACCGCCCACTTCGGGCGTGATATCCGCACGGCCGCAGCCGGCGTACAGCATTGATTTCATATCAATTGTGCATAACTTTCGCTTGGCGAAAGTTATCTCCTTTCTTGCGTGGAATTGCGGCACAAGCCGCAAAACACAATCTGAAAATTTATTTTCAGATTATTCGTTCTCCAGAAGCGTCTTGTAGAATTCCGCGTAGTCGCCGCGCTTCTTTGCCGTGAAGTCCATCGCTTCGCGCGGATGGCGGTTCAGAAGACCCGTGAACATATACTGCAGGTCGTAGCCCCAGACAACGCCCGATTCACGGAGCGGGATCATGTATTCTTCAATGAACGGCAGAAGCTCGTACAGCTTGTACTTGGGGTTTTTGAGGAAGCCGAGCAGAAGCTCCATTGCGCAGTTGCCCGCGCCGCGGCCCATGCCCTGCACCGTTGCATCCAGATAGGAAACGCCGCGGGAGAGCGTGTCGATGGTGTTTGCAAACGCGAGATTCTGGTTGTTGTGCGCGTGGAAGCCGATCTTTTTATCGGTGTTCTCCACGGCTTCCAGATAAATGCGCGCGTAATCGGAGGCGTTTTCGGGATAAAGCGAGCCGTAGCTGTCAACGAGATAAATGACATCCACGTTGGTCGTGCCGAGCATCGCCAAAGCCTGTGCGATCTGGTCGGAATTTGCCTGGGAGATCGCCATAATGTTGCAGGTGGTCTCGTAGCCGAGCTCATGGAACCACTCGATCATTTCGATCGCCGCGGGGATCTGGTGAATGTAGCACGCAACGCGCACCATGTCGATGACACTGTCCTTCTTGGGCAGGAAATCGGTCTTGTAGTCACAGCGTCCGACGTCCGCCATGACGGAGATCTTCATTTCGGTGGGGTTGTCGCCGACGATGGCGCGGATGTCCTCCTCGTTGCAGAACTTCCACTTGCCGAAGTCGCTTTCCTTGAACATCGTCTTGCTTGCCTTGTAGCCGAATTCCATATAGTCGATGCCCGCACGGACATTCATCTCATAAAGCGCACGGACAAATTCATCCGTAAATTCAAAATTGTTGCACAGTCCGCCGTCGCGGATGGTGGCATCCAGCACCTTGATGTCGGTACGGACGTCCATTAAATTGCCGATTCTGTTACCCATTGTGTTTCTCCTTGTTTCTGTATGCCGACAGATCAACTCCCGCGCACCGCGGAAATTCACCGTATTAGCGAATTAAAATACATTTATAATTATAACACATTTTCGGGTTTCTGTCAATAACATTACGGAAGAACGGGAAAAATTCTTATCTCCCATAAAATTTCTCTTTTCCGCAAAAAAAATTTTCCGGATTTTTCAAGAAATTGCATCCAACCCCTTGACAAATACGATTTTGTATGGTATAATATTATCGTTGTTTACGGGGTGTGGCTCAGTTTGGTAGAGCGCTTGGTTCGGGACCAAGAGGCCGGAAGTTCAAATCTTCTCACTCCGACCATGAAAAGCAGGACATCGTTTGATGTCCTTTTTTTGTCGTCTTCTGTCCTTTTCCGCCGACGTCTTTTCCCGTTTCCCGTCCACTATTTTCTTCCACGCTCTTGACCTTGGGGGCAAAATGGTGTATAATATATATAAGTATACGAATATCCCCAAATCCCAAAGGAGATGAACTGATATGAACAACAAAGCAAAAGCCGTGATTTTCGTGCTGCTTCTGTTTATCCCGACCTATCTTGCGGTCGCGGCATATGTCACGTCCCAGTCCTCAAGCATTGAGGACAGCCGTTCCGTCGTGAAGATGTCCATTCTGGACCCGGACGGCAGTCTTTACACCTATGCACCCGAAGCGGAAAATGCAAGTGAAGACGAGATCCGCGCGGCGGAAGCGGAAATCGCATTCCTGACGTCCATCAACAAAAACGCGCAGGAACAGACCGCCATGCCGGATGCGATCGCAGATGCAGAAACCTTCACCGTCACCTATGAGGGTTTCAACCGCAGCAGTGTCTATACATACTATTTCACCGACGACCCCGATGCCGCGTTCTTCCGCGACCCTGAGGACAACATCTACAAGATCACGTCCGAGGATGCATCCGCGTTTCTGTGCAAGGACTACGCCGCGTGTCTGTACAACGGCTCCGAATACCCCGTTCTGACCGTCGGCGATGCGACCGTCATTCCGCAGAGTCTGGACTGGCGTTATCAGCTGTTCAACGGCACCTACCGTCCGATGGAGACCGAAACCACGGACGAGACTCACAACTACCGCATGAACGCGCGGCTCTCCATGTCGTTCAATCTGGAGCCGGACGTCATCGACATCACCGTCTATGACGGTGACAGCGTCATCTACAAAGACAACTACGCGAACCTTTCCCAGGTCTCCATCACCGAGCAGAAGCAGCTCCGCTTCCACATCGAAGCGAAGTGGTACGAGGTGGACGGCAAGGAGGGTCAGGGCGAAGCGGTCTACGATTTCATGGCGACCGTCAACGCGCCCGCATCGTTCTATCTGAACGTCAACACCATCACGAACGGCGAATTCTGCATGATCACCGTCAAGGACAAGCCGGAAGATGAGGAGATCACGTTCGTCTCCGAACCCGATCTCGGCTTCACGCCCGTCTTTGTCGAAGACGGCGACTACTACCGCGCCCTCGTTCCCGTCAACTGCGAACGTCCCTCCGGTGTTTACACCTTCACACTCTCCTGCGACGGCGTGACACAGGAGCTGGTTCTCAATGTGGAGGACAAGACCTACGCATCGTCCGACTACAACATCAGCTCCACGATCGTCGGCGCGACCCGCACTGAGGCGACCCTTGCCTCCTTTGAGGAGATCATGCGCCCCGTCGCGCAGTCCCTCTCCGTTGCCGCCGACCATCTCTTTGAGGGCACGTTCACGCAGGGTGTCACAGACGATGTCGCAAAATGGCTGACGGGCGGTTACGGCCGCTGGCGTCTCATCAACGGCAGCGAAACGAACAAATACCAGCACATGGGCGTTGACTATCTCGCAAGCGTCGGCTCCGAAGTCTCCGCCGTGAACAACGGCGTTGTCATCTACGTCGGCGAAACGGACTACTCCGGCACCACGGTTGTCATTGAGCACGGTTTGGGTTTGAAGAGCTGGTACTGCCACCTGAGCGAATCCGCCGTTCAGCTCGGCGACACAGTGAAGAAAGGCGACGTGATCGCCTACTCCGGCGAATCCGGCTTCTGCGACGGCGGCACCGTTCATGTAGGACTTTCCGTTTTTGATGTTGCTGTCTGTCCTTACACCTATTGGGAAAACGAAATCGTCTTCAATAATCCGTAAACTTTCGGGGAAAGTTTGCATAACCTTTTTACTGCCTTTGGAAAGGCAGTAAACCTCGCACCGCAGTCGGTGCGGGAGAACCACCACATTATAGTTGTAGGGGAAGCAGATTGCTTCCCCTATAAAATCGCCGGTAGAAAGTGTGCTAAAAGCGCGGGAGAACGTGCACCGCCCTGCGCACCCACACGGGCATTCCGCGCGGGAAGTCCGTGTTCCTTGCAAGGAATCGGCAGTTCCATTGGGGGAGTGTAGCCCCCCTCTGCAAAAGATTTACAATTTAACTGCCTTTACCACTTGCAATATGCCGTGATTTTTGGTATAATATAATGTATGGAATAAACTCTCACAGATTAGCGAAAGGAGGTCCCGCACATACATGGCAAAGAAAAAGAAGAAGCAGACAGCGGATACCGTTATCGACAGGCTTTCTGCCGCCATGGGTGAGGAACCCGAAGAACATACAGACGACGACCGAGAAACCGACACGGAGACCGATACAGAAAACGCGGAGGTTTCCGCCCCCGAAGAAATCTCCGGTGGGGAAGTCTCTGGTGAGGACACCTCCAATGAGGAAATGTCCGCTGAGGAAACAACGACGGAACCTGCCACAGCAGAACCTACCACAGCAGAACCTGCTGGTGCAGACCCCACCCCGGCAGACACCGTCACCGAAGAAGATGCCGCCGCGAAGCGCCTTGACAATGCGGAGTTTACCTTTCTTGACGAGAACAAGGACAATCCATTCCGGAATGTTTTTGTCGATTCGCTGGAGGGTGTCACGGCGGATGATCTCGGAAAACCGCCGAAGAAGAAGAAAAAGGATCCCGTGGACATCGTCATCGGCGCATTCCGGCAGCTCATTTTCTGGGTCGCGGTCGTGGTGTTCTTCGTTTCCGGGTATCAGGTCGTTTACAAGCTGTATTCCTACCGGCAGTCAGAGGACATTTACGATTTTGACAATATGTTTGCCGTGGAAGACCGCCGCGAGGATCTGGTTGCGACAGCGACGAGAGACACCCGTCTCGGAACGCTGACCCCGGTCAACGGCACAAGAGAGGAGAGCGCGGAGCTTTCCGATGCGGCGGACAGTGTGGAATACAACGAGACCTTTGAGATGATGAAAGGGCAGCTGCTCATTCTGCGCAACAAGAACCCCGAGGTCATCGGGTGGATCCGCATGGAGGGCGATACCGAGGTCAATTATCCCGTGGTTCAGCATGAGGACAACGAGTATTACCTGCATTATGCTTACGACGGCACTTACAACCCGGCAGGCTCCATTTATCTGGATTACAAGAACAATGTTGCGCTATCCTCCAACCGCCATTCCATCATTTACGGACACAACATGGAGAGCGGCTCGCCGATGTTCTCCAATCTCCTGCATTACAGAGAAGACGGCTTCTGGGACGACAACCGCTATATCGACATTTACACGGACGATGCGCTGTATACCTACGAGGTCTTCGCGGCGTACGAGACCAATCCCTCCCAGACCGTCACGGAAAACCATTCCTGGCGCATGAATTTCAAGAAAGACGATGCGACATTCCTTGCGTGGATTGACTCCATCCGCGCCCGTTCCGACATTTCGCCGGATGTGGAGATCGATGCCGATTCCCGTATTCTGACCCTTTCCACCTGTATGAACGTAAACGAAAACCGCTACGTCGTCCACGCCGTGCTCGTTGAGGTGGTCAAATGACACGCATTCCGTGGAAATGCCCCAACTGCGGCGACGGCATGACCGCGTATCTTGCGGAAAAACCGTATGTCCTGCGGTGCGCGCGCGGTCACAGCTTTGACATTGCAAAGCAGGGGTACGTCAATCTCCTGCTCCCGCAGAAGCGCGGTTCCACCCCGCCGGGGGACGATGCGAACATGGTGCGCGCCCGCACCGCGTTTCTGGACGGCGGCTATTACAAGGCCTTTTCCGACGGCGTGAACCGGCTCGTTGCCGATGCGCTCCGGGAAAACGCATCCGCCCCCTGTGTCATCGCGGACGCCGGATGCGGCGAGGGCTACTACACGCACAACCTCGTGTCATATCTGCGCGAGGGTGGCACGGATGCCGTCTGCGCCGGATTTGACTTATCCAAGGATGCCGTTTCCCACGGTGCAAAACGCGCCAAGGCTTCCGGAAATGCGGAATCTCTCTCCTTTGCCGTCGCTTCCCTGTTTGAGATGCCGCTTGCCGACGGCTCGTGCGACGGTATCATCAATCTGTTTGCCCCGACCGCAGATGATGAATTTGCGCGGATATTGAAACCGGACGGTTTTCTCGTCCTTGCCGTTCCAGCGGAACGCCACCTGTGGGGCTTGAAATGCGCGGTATACGATACCCCTTACGAAAACGAGGTGCGCCGCGACGTTCTGCCGCATTTTACATTAAAAGAGGTTCGCCAAATCCGCGAGACTGTCACCGTCTGCGGAAACGACCACATCAAAGCCCTGTTTGCCATGACACCGTATTTCTGGAAAACGTCGGTTTCCGACCGGCAAAAGCTCGATACGCTGGAACAACTGACAACGGAGATTGCGTTTGATTTGCTGTTGTACGGGAAAAATTGAGTGGGTGAGGGTGTTTACTTTGGCAAAGATGCAGAGCGAAAGGTTCGCACGAAAAACCTTCCCCTTGAGGCAATGCTGTCAACTTAAGGATTGAGGCACGGCTCCCCTACAATCACACCATTTGCACGATTCAAACATTTAGCAAGTGTGAAGCCGTACCATCATCCTTCCCTTATATCGTCATCCCAAATCCCCCGAAAGGAGCGCACTTTCCCCCGAAAGTCACGGTAAAAAATGAAACTTTCCGTCGTCATCCCCGCCTACAATGAAGAAGCGATCTTCCCCGCCACGCTTGCCACTTTGACAGGCGCGCTGGATGCGATGCGGGCGGAGCGGGTTTTTGACGAGTACGAGCTGATTTTCGTCAGCGACGGCTCCACCGATTCCACCCCCGCGCTTCTGCGCGAAGCGGAGCAGAACCACCCGTGCGTGCGGGCGTGCATCTATGCCCCCAACCGCGGCAAGGGCTGTGCCGTGCGCACCGGTATCCTCAACACCAAAGGCGATTACGTCCTTTATACCGACTGCGACCTTGCCTACGGCACCGATGTCATCGCGGGTGCGGTGAAACAGCTCCTTTCCACCGGGGCGGATGTGCTGATCGGTTCCCGTGCCATTCACCCGGAGGGGTATGCCGGATATACGCCCTTGCGGAAATTCGCATCCGTGTTCTATCTGCGGTTTCTCTCTCTTGCCGCCGGCTTTCACCACAGCGATTCCCAGGCGGGCTTCAAGGCGATGCGGGGCGATATTGGCCGGAAAATTTTCGCGGAATGCACCACCGACAGCTTTGCCTTTGACCTTGAAATGCTGATGCGCGCGGAAAAAAAGGGGTGTACGTTTACCGAGTTTCCCATCAAGATCGTCAATCACAGGGAATCGTCGGTGCATCTCGTGCGGGACAGTATCCGGATGCTGGGGGATATCAGACGGATTAAGAAGAAGCTGAAAGACAAATGAGGAACAGTATATGACTTTCCTGCAATTTCTGATTTTCATTGTTCTCATCACCGGTGTCTCCGTTCTTATAACGGTGCTCCGCGGCGTTTTACGAAAACAGCCTTTCCCTGTGATGGCAAAACACGTCTGCACCGTCGTTTTTCTCCTTTATATCGTCTCCATCCTCTGTTTGACGTTCCTCGTCAATCGCAGAGCGCACAGCGGATACAACCTGATTCCGTTTGCCGAACCGATTCGGCTCTTGCGGTCAAAGCACTACGAGCCTCTGTCCCTGATGGTCATGAACGTCTTCCTTTTCATCCCCTACGGCATTCTTGCGCCCGTGGTTCTGCGCGATTTGCACACGAGATGCACGGGACACCCGCGGATTATAGAGCACCCACTGCTCATCGGCGTTGTGTTTATCGTGCTGATTGAGATATTTCAGCCGATTTTCCGACGGGGGATTTTTGACATTGACGACATTCTGTGCAATACCTTGGGGGTATTCATCGGATACGGTCTGTTTCTTGTCGGAAGATATTTTCTGATAAAGCGAAACCCTCACAACACACGATAAGAACATCATGCAACGAAAAACGACTGCCCGATTTTCACCGTCGGACAGTCGTTTTATTTGTTCAGGAATATTCAGGAGTTCCCCATCCCCGCCGCCGCCTTTCTCCTTTTCAGCCATCCGCCGTGGATGTAATAAAGGAAAAACGCAATCGACGTGACGATCCATGTAATGGGATAGCTGAGCACCACCGTTTCGATCGTGTGATGGTGCGGCACGACCGCAAAGAGCCAGACAAGCCGCAGGACGCAGACGCCGACCATCGTCATGAGCATCGGGCGGACGGCATCGCCGGTGCCGCGCAGGGTGCCGCTCAGAATTTCAATGGTATTGTAGGTGACGAACAGCGGCGGAACGGTGCGGATGATGCGCATTCCGACCTCGATCACGCCGGGGTCATCGTTGAACACGCGGTAGAGCGGTTCGCCGAAGCAGACGGACACAACGCTGATGAGCAGGGTCGCCGCGACGGACATCCCGAAGCAGACCTTGACCCCGCGGCGGATGCGGTCGAATTTCTGTGCGCCGAAGTTCTGCCCGACGAACGTTGTGATCGAGGTGCCGAACGCGGAAATGGTCATCCAGAAGATGCAGTCGATCTTCCCGTACACCGTCCACGCGGCAACCGTGTCGGTGCCGAAGCCGTTGATGGTGGACTGGATGATGACGTTGGAAATGTTGTACATGGCGGACTGCATTCCGGCGGGGAAGCCGATCTGGACGATCTTTACAAGGGAATTTCTGTCAAACCGCACCGCGCGAAGCGACAGACGGCAGGATTCCTCTTTCATATGCGCAAGGAAATACAATACGCACACACAGCTGACCGCCTGCGACAGAATGGTCGCCCACCCCGCCCCGGCAACGCCCATATCGAACCCGACGACAAACAGAAGATCCATTCCGACGTTGACGGCACAGCAGAGAATCAGCACGATGAGCGGCCGCGTGGAGTCGCCGAGCGCGCGCAGAATGCCCGCGCCGATGTTGTACAGAAGATTCGGAACAATGCCGACAAAGTAGATGCGCATATAGGTCACGGCAAAGTCTATGATGTCGTCCGGCGTTCCCATCGCGGAAAGGACGGTCGGTGCCAGTGTCAGACCGATCGCCATGAAGATCGCGCCGCCCGCAATTCCGAGCGCGATGCCCGTGTGGATGGCTTTTTTCAGCGCATCGTGCTGTTTTGCGCCGTAATACTGTGCGATGATGACCGTCGCGCCGGAGGATAGTCCCGTAAAGAATCCGACGAGCAGATTGATGAACGTGCCGGTCGTTCCGCCGACCGCCGCCAGCGCTTCCTTGCCGACGAAATTACCGACAATGAGCGCATCCGCGGTGTTATACAGCTGCTGGAACAGACTGCCGAACATGATCGGCAGAAAGAACAAAAGCAGCTGTTTCCAGATCACGCCCTCCGTCATGTCGGGGTTGGAGGAAAACAGTTTTTTGCTTGAAAGCAAATGCTTTTTGGACATACGGAAAAGGGAACCTCTTTTCCGTTACAGGGTTCCGAACAGTCTGTCGCCCGCGTCGCCCAGACCCGGCACGATATAGCCCTTTTCGTTCAGCTTTTCGTCCACGCCGCCCGTGTAGATGTGGACATCGGGATGCGTTTTTGCCATCCGTTCAATGCCCTCGGGTGCGGCGAGAATGGAGACGAACTTGATGTTGTGACAGCCGCGCGCCTTGATGAAGTCGATCGCCGCACATCCGGAACCGCCGGTCGCCAGCATCGGGTCGAGCAGGATGACCTGTCTCTGCGCGATGTCCTCGGGCAGCTTGCAGTAATATTCGCGCGGTTCGAGCGTCTCGTGGTCGCGGTACAGACCGATGTGACCGATTTTCGCCGACGGTACGAGCGACAGCACGCCGTCCAGCATACCCAGACCCGCACGGAGGATCGGCACCAGCGCCAGCTTCTTGCCGGTCAGCATCTTGACGGTCGCCGTGGTGATGGGCGTTTTGATCTCCACATCTTCGAGCGGCAGATCGCGCATGACCTCATATCCCATCAGCATTGCGATCTCGTTGACCAACTCCCGGAACTGCTTGGAGCCGGTATTCTCGTCGCGCAGGATGGACAGCTTGTGTGTGATGAGCGGGTGGTCGAATACGGTTACATTTTCGTAAGTGTTCATGGTTGTCTCCTCTTTCATAACAGCGGAAAGATTCCGCGTTGATTTCTCTGACATCTTTATATATTATAACATTCTTTGACGGAAAATGCAAGAGGAATTGCGGGAAATTTTGTGAATAGTGGAGTTGTGAGGAACGGGGCACCTCTACTATGTTGTTTCGGTAAAATATTTGCATTGGCAAGAACGCAGACTGAAAGGTTCGCGCGATAAACCTTCTCTCTTCACTCTTCTCTAAATTTTTCTCCCCGTCCCGCAAGATTTTTATTGACATTCCCCACAAGTTCTGCTATAATGGAATCATCCAAATAAAAACAGGAGGTTCCCCCGAAATGAAACATACGCATACTGCCCCCAAACACCGCTTCTGTATCGGTGCCGCTCTTGCTCTGCTCCTGCTTGCCACAGCGGCTATTTCCGCCTGCGCCGATGCGGATACCGTTTCCGACACCGTGACAACGGCCGCGCCGCAGACCGGCGAGACGACCGAAGCCATCGAGACCGAAGCCCCCGAATACACCGCGCCCGGTGCCGATTACGGCGGGGAGAGCTTCACCGTCGGTGCCGTGGACTACGAACGTGCCGGAAGAAGCTTTTCGTGGAAAGCCGCCGGATACTGCGAGGTCTTCACCGACGAGGAAAACGGCGACCCCATCAACGATGCCATTTATCAGCGCAATCTTGCCATCGCCGAAACGCTGAACGTCAAGCTTGACCTTTACCTGTTCTCGGAGCTGGGTCAGATCTCCGCCGAATTCCGCAAGCTCGTGCTTGCCGCGGAGGACGTCATGGACATTGCGATGGTCAACGCGGTCGGTCTGCCGAACGTCATCGGCTCCGGACTGCTCGTGGACTTAAACACCCTGCCGGGCGTGGATTTCACACATTCCTGGTGGGATCAGACCGCGCGGGAGGAGATGACGATTCTCGATTCCATGTATGCGGCGACCGGCGACATCAGTCTGTTTATGAGTTTTGCACCGATCTCGTATTTTTACAACAAGCATCTTGTGGAAACGCTCGATCTGGAAGACCCATACACGCTTGTCCGCAGCGGTACCTGGACACTTGATAAAGCCATCGAATATTCCACTGCCGCCGCATCTGACTTAAACGGTGACGGCAATATGGACCCGACCCAGGATCGCTTCGGAATGCTGTGCGAAAGCACGTCCCTCATTTATGCCGCGCACGCCGCGGGTGTCAATCTGACCTCCAAGGACAGTGAGGGTGCGCCGTATCTCGATGTCGCGCTGGAACGCGCGGTGTCGCTGACGGATACGCTTGTCCCGTTCTTCAACGACAGCAGTGTGACGCTTCTTTCCAATTATCAGAAAGGTTACAACAACGTCTTCACCGACCTGTTCCTGCCAATGTTCCAGGAAGACCGCGCAATGTTCTACAACAACCAGCTTCTGGTCGCACTCAACCTGCGCGATATGAACACAGACTTCGGCATTCTTCCCCCGCCGAAGCTCGATGAAGCGCAGAAAGACTATCTCTGTCCCATCAACGACCACTGGGGCACGTTCGCCGTCATGCCCGTCACCAACAGCAATGCGGAAATGACCGGTCACGTTCTGGAAGCGATGGGCTATTACGGGCAGAAATACGTCATCAGCGCGTATATCGAGACGACCGTCCTTGACAAGGCGATCCGCGACGAGGATTCCGCCGAAATGGTCTCCCTGATCCTTGACAACCGCGTGTACGATCTCGCATCGTTCTACAACTGGGGCGGAATCAACACCCTGTTCTCGACCCTTGCAACCTCTCCGAACAAGGAATATACCTCGGAACTTGCGAAGATCGAGAAGAAAGTCAACAAGCTGATTGCGGAAACGGTGGACACGATACGGGAGGAGCAGGGGGAATAATATAAAATCATACGGAAAACGATGTTGGCGGCATAAGGGATAGCGCACCTCGTATCGTGTAGCAGGATACAACGCTTAAACTTTGCTTTTGCAAGAATGTAAGCGAAACGCCGCACCACAAACAATCGCGCCAATTCTTCTCACCCGCCGGTTGCATTTTTCGCACGATTCCGGTTATTGTTTTTTTGCGCAATTCATGATACAATATAGACGTGGCCACAAATTACGTTTTTAATAAGGAGAAATTCCAAATGACCATCGGAGAAAAGATCCGCGATCTGCGCAAAAAGAACAACATCACCCAGGAAACGCTTGCGGCGTACCTGAATATCTCCTACCAGTCCGTTTCCAAATGGGAAAACGGCACGGCATCGCCCGACATTTCGCATCTTGTCCCGCTTGCCAATATTTTCAACATTACGCTGGACGAGCTGTTTGACCGCGGCGCGGAGACGCAGGCGGCGGACATGGAGGTCTATCTTGCGAAAAATATGGAATTTGCCCACGCAGGACAGATCGAAAACCGTCTTTCCCTCTGGCGGGAAGCGCTCGCCAAATATCCGAACAATTACCGCTGTATGCAGATGCTGGCAAACAGCCTGTGGCAGTGCCGCAATTCTACCGCGTATTCCGCGGAAGAAAAGGAAGCGATGCTGCGGGAATCCATTGCGCTGAATGAGCGCGTTTTTGCGGAATGCAATGACCTTGCAACGAAATTTTCGGCATTGCAGATCCTCGTCTTCACTTACGGAAACCCCGCGTATGCCTGCGCGGACGAGGAAAAGGCGGTGTATTACGCAGGTCAGGCGCCGAGCTTTTACTGCAGTTACCAGATGTTCGCGGAGCACGCATACTACAAAGAAGAAAATCTGGAAAAGCGTGATCTGCAGAGACAGTTGAACATCCTGTCGTTTGTGGACTGCGCCGCGCACCGTCTGCGCACTGCCGCCACCTACAAAACACCCGAGGAACGCATCCGCGCATTCAAGGCAGGTGTCAACCTCTGGCACGCGCTCATCGACGACGGCAATTTCTTATTCTATCACTGCCGCTTGTCCGCTCTGCATTCCAGCATCGCCGGAAACTACGCGGTGCTTGGAGACCGGGAGAACACGCTTTTCCACGCCAAAGCGGCAATGGAGCACGCCCGCGCATACGACAATCTGCCAGACGGCGTGCAGCACTACACCGTTCCCGCGCTGTCGCTTGCCTATTCCGATGCTTCGCAATCTTCAAAGAATTACAAGGAAACCGATACCCAGCTGCTGCTCGCCAAATTTGCAGAACCGTGGTACGATTTCCTGCGGGAGGATCCGGAATTCCGGGCGATTGTCGGGCAGGCGGAAACAGGCGAAAGCGCGTAACGGTCTGTTTCCGACACAAAAAGTTTTTCTGCGCAGAAAGTTTTCTGTACAAAACGAAACATCCGCACAGGTTTGATGTGCGGATGCGCTTTTATATATCAATTTTCCGATTCCAGAAGCCGGTCGACCGTGAGGGTCTCGCCGTGTTCCAGAATTGTATAATTCCAGGATTCATCCGTTCCTATGAGAAATCCGTAAACCCCGCTGCCGTTTTCCGAGGTATAACCGAACTGTACGAGCACCTGACCGCTGTCATCCGAGCGCGCCATTGTTGTCGTATCGGTAATTTCCAGACCGTCATATTCGGAAAAAACAGAGAAAAATTCCGATTCCGCCAGTTCCAGAACCGCGACAAGGTCATCGGATGCGGTTTCCGTCACAGTTTCCACAGCCTGTGATGAGGAACACGCCGTCAGGAGCAAGAGCATTGCCGCAAGCCATATGATCACTGATTTTTTCATTTTCTGCACCGCTTTCTGATTTCGTCCAGAATCTCCACATCCGCCGGGCAGAACTCGTAGTCCGGAATTTCGTCGGGCGTGATCCATTTCATATCACAGTGTTCCAGCATCTGCGGCTCGCCGTCTTTGATTTCCGTATTGTACAGCGTCAAATGCACAGTCATGTCCGGATATTCGTGCGTGACATCCATGAAAACGCTTCCGACATTGACCACGACCGCAAGCTCCTCCATACATTCGCGTGCGAGCGCCATCTCACCGGTTTCCCCGTTTTCCACTTTCCCACCGACAAATTCCCACAGCAGTCCGCGCTTTTTGTGCACCGGACGCTGGCAGATGAGGAATTTTTCGTTTTTCCACAACAGTGCTGCAACAACTTCCGTCATGATGGTCTGATTTCCTCCGTTTTTCTGTTATAATTAAATATGTTCTTCCAGACATGAAAAAACTCCGCAAACCCAATGTCTGCGGAGTCAAATGCTCATTGAAAACCGAATAAAAACTGTAAAAAGCAGAGACGAAGTTGTTCAAGCATGAATAAAATCGAACTTGAAATTGGTAGTTCAAGCCCTCGACCGATTAGTATCACTCAGCTGCATACATTACTGCACTTCCACCTGTGACCTATCAACCTTGTAGTCTGCAAGGGGTCTTACTAGCTTGT
>JAFUPC010000051.1 GCA_017481495.1 Clostridia bacterium | reverse complement strand
CTGTCTCTCATTGTGGTATAATATCCTCGCTTTCCTGTTGGTATTGTTTGGCGATTATATTATACATGAAAGCAGTGAACCGTTCAATACCTTTCGGTAAAGAACGGTTCGTTTTTTTGTGGGGCTTAATGCGACAGCCCCTTTTTAGATTGGACACAAAAACCCCCGCCGCACAATCTGCCACGGAAAACGGTTCCGAAAAAAGTGCAGCGGGAGCTTGAACGAATGGTCGTCACAGCCGGAATATTGCGCCTCTCCGCATCAGGCCACTGAGCGATCAACTCAGGATGCGGAATTTACCCGGCGGGACAACAGATGATGTCGTGATCGGGACGTGCGGGGAGAGGAAAACGGCATTATTCCGCCAGCTCTGCCTTGCGTTCTTCGATGATCTTCTGCGCGATTTCGGCAGGTGCTTCTTCGTAGCGGTCGAACTCGAATGTGAAGCGGCCGCGGCCCTGGGTCATCGCACGGAGGGTGATCGGGTAGTCGGTCATTTCAGCCATCGGAACCTCGGCTTCGACCATCTGCTCGCCCTTGCGTTCGGTCGGGGTCATGCCGAGAACGGTGCCGCGGGACTTGGAAACGCCGCCGATGATGTCACCGATCATGGAGTCCGGAACGTATACGCACAGCTTGCCGATGGGCTCGAGAATGACGGGATTTGCCTTCGGGAGACCTTCTTTATATGCCAGCTTTGCCGCCAGCTTGAACGAGATTTCGTTGGAGTCAACGGGGTGGTAGGAGCCGTCGAACAGGTCTGCTTTCAGACCGACGACCGGGTAGCCTGCGAGAACGCCCTTTTCCATCGCTTCTTCCAGACCCTTCTGGACAGCGGGGTAGAAGTTCTTCGGAACGGTACCGCCGACGACGGAGGTCGTGAATGTCAGACCGTCTTCTTCGCCGCGGGAGAACGTGATTTTGACATGACCGTACTGACCGGAACCGCCGGACTGCTTCTTGTGCTTGCCTTCGATCTGAACGGTCTTCTTGATGGTCTCGCGGTAAGCAATCTTCGGCTTGGTCAGCTCCACAGAGGTGCCGAAGCGATTTTTCAGACGGGAAACAATGACGTCGAGGTGGATGTCGCCCTGACCGGAGATGAGCATCTGGTTGGTCTCGGCGTTGTTTTCGTATTTGAGGGTCTTGTCTTCTTCCAGCAGCTTCGTGATACCGGAGGAAATCTTGTCTTCATCGCCTTTTGCCTTCGGAACGATCGCGCGCTGCATGAAGGACTGCGGGAACTTAATGGGCGCGTACTTGATGTCGTCGGCGGAAAGGGTAAGGGTGTCGTTGGTGTTGGTGTTCGCAAGCTTCGGGATCATACCGATGTCGCCGCAGCAGAGGGAATCGACTTCGGTCTGCTTTTTGCCGGTCATCGTATAGATGTGCGCGAACTTTTCGTTCTGACCGGTGGTCGTGTTGCGGAGGGTCATTGTATTGTTCAGCTCACCATTCATGACCTTGAAGAACGACATCTTGCCGACGAACGGGTCGGAAATGGTCTTGAACACAAAGACGGAGGTCGTGCCGTCCGGCTCGATGGGTGTGGTGTCTTCCATGTCTTCGATGACGATGACTTCTTCCTTTTTCGCGGTGGGACGCGGGAACGAGTCGGCAATCTGATCCATCAGCATCCGGATGCCCCAGAACTTGGTCGCGGAGCCGCAGTAGACGGGAACGATGTCGCCCTTGATGATGCCTTCGTGAACGGCAAGAACGGCTTCGTCATAGGTGATCTCTTCGCCGCCGAAATATTTTTCCATCAGCTCGTCGGAGGTCTGCGCGATGGATTCGAGAAGCATATCGCGGTATTCGTCCGCGACGGGCTGGAATTCTTCGGGAATCGGGGATTCCTCGGGGGCACCCGACTTGTCGTAAACGACGGAACGCATATTGATGAGGTTGAGGAAGCCGATGACCTTGTCGCCTTCGATCATCGGAATGAGAATCGGGCAGACGGAAACGCCGAACGTTTCGCGCAGCTGGGTGTAAACGCGCTTGAAGCGTGCTTCTCCGTCGTCGAACTTGTTGATGTAGAACGCACGCGGGATGCCGGCTTCTTCTGCCTGCTGCCATGCAAGCTCGGTACCGACTTCCACACCGGCCTTGCCGTCAACGACGATCATTGCGGCATCTGCCACGCGCATGGTCTGGTAGACTTCACCGATGAAGTCCAGATAGCCGGGCGCGTCGAGCAGGTTGATTTTGATTCCGTTCCACATGATGGGAGCGACGGACGTGGAAATGGACAAGCCGCGCTTGATTTCCTCATCGTCGAAGTCGCAGACTGTGTTTCCGTCTGTCGGGTTGCCGAGACGGTCGGTTGCTTTTGTCAGATACAGCATCGCTTCCGCGAGGGAGGTCTTGCCGGCAGACGAGTGACCGACGAGGGCTACGTTTCTGATTTCTTTGGAAGTTAATTTGGCCATGATAGGTATATCTCCTTTACGTTGAATGCGTACCGTTTTCCGTGCGGTGATCAGTCGCCGGGCGGCCGCAAAAGATTCTGTTTCGGGGAGGAGCTGCTGTAATTTCTTACAGAAAAATCGCTCTGTTAATATTATAACCGAGAAACGCAGATTTTGCAATAGGTTTTCGTCGGTTTCGTGTCCGTCAAAATCACGAAAATTCAAGGTGAAATTTGTACAGGTTGCACAAAAGTCTGTCGGAGATGTGAAAATCAACATGAAACTCTTTTTAATGATGGTAAAAACGAACAAAAAGCAACAAAATAAATCACAACAATAAGAAAATGGAAGCGATTCCGGAGAACCGCTTCCGCTCAAAAAACTTTAAGCTTTTGCAAATGCAAATTTGTCGGATTCGTCAAGTCCGAGCAGATCAATGATCGTTTCCGCGTTCTTTTTCTCCGCGGCAAGACCGGCGGGGTGATGCGCATCGGAGCCGAAGTAGAACTTGCATCCGCATTCCTTGGCAAGCGCATACGGGCGCAGAACGGCGGCATCCGTTTCCCAGGAAATGGCGCTTCCGTCGGCGCGTATTGCCGGGAAATTCAGCTCAATGCCGAGTCCCAGCTCCGCGGAGCGTGTAAACAGACGGCGGAATTCGGCATCCGTTACCCGGTCAAGCACCCCGGTGTAATCGTGCTTCGGATACATGAGACTGCACGTCAGGTGGGCAATGCCAACCTTGTGGAACGGCAGGTCTGCCGCAAGCAGGGTATCAAAGCGGCTGACGTAAAGCTCTGCGCGTTCTTTGGCATCCTCATCGCCGCGGCAGGTGAAGCCGTTCATGTGCAGATGCGTGGTCGGGACGATGATGAAATCGAGCGCTTCCGCCGATGCACCGCCGACACCGATGGTGCCGTCCGCCGCCATGTCCGTTTCCGCGCCGAATAAAAATTCGATTCCATCTGCCTGCGGCAGGGGCTTTGCGCGCTCGATCCACGAGGTGTTCTGCATCTGATACCAGCCGGAGGCACCGGGAATGTGTTCATCCCAGTAGTGGTCGGTCAGACAGATCTTTTTGAGTCCGTTGTCAACGGCATATTGTAAAATCGCCTCCGGGGTCTGTTCCGGGTCGCGGGAGCAGTCGGAGATCCAGGAATGGATGTGCAGGTCGTGGTCAAAGACGTAACGCATGAAAAATTTCCTCCTTTGCGCTTAAACCGGCAGTACCTGGAGCGCGCGTGTCATCGGCTCGTACTGATACGCTTCCGCCATGCGGCCTTCGCAGGCAAGCTTTAAGGTTGCGCGGCACAGTTCGTTGTGCGCTTCGCACATGAGCAGATTGCGCAGGGCGGAGATGTTCTCCGGCGGGTTCTGCGGATCGAAATATTCGGGCTTCGCGTTCATGGCGCGGATGTAGGGAAGTCCGGACACGACACACCAGCCCATGTAATGGCGGCGCATATAGTCCTCATCGTGAATGAATCCGGAGATTTTATCAATGTAGGCAGTGATCTTCTCTTTGTCCTCACCGCAAAACAGCTTGATCTCCGCGCCGTCCGGGGATGTGCGGTACGGGTAAATTTCATATGTCGGTGCTTTGCCTGTTTCCAGCGTCAGCATCGTCATATATCCGGTCTGCCACGGGAGGTCTTCGCGCCACGGGTTGTTGCCGTTTTTCCACGGGAAGAAGAAATTGCCCATGGAATAGATGATCGGTTTGCCGTCGTAGATCTCCTGTCCCTGGACACAGTGTGTGTGTCCGGCGATGACCGCATCCGCGCCGAGGCGGATCATCATGCGCAGTCGTTCCCGGCACATGGGCGAGGGCAGGGGATTATGTTCGTTGCCGCCGTGATAGACGATCACGACAAATTCCGATACCGCGCGTTCCCGCACGATGGCATCGGACAGACGCTCCTGCGAATATGCCGCGGAACCGGCTTTCCCGACATCCGCCAGTCCGAATTCGTTTTCGTTGACCGCGATGACGGAGACGGTAACGCCGTCTTTTTCCGTGCGCCATGCGCGATAAGCTTCCTCAATATTGACACCCGCACCGCAGTGCGCGATGTGTTTTCCGTCCAGATATGAAAGAGTCGAAAACAGCGCATCGTCACCATAATCGCCCGTATGGTTGTTTGCAAGAACCGCGCAGTCACAGCCGGCGGCTTCCAGAAACGCCAAATTTTCCGGTCGCCCCATCAGGTTCGGACCCGTTTTGGTGATTGGCGCACCGACACTCTCGTCGGCAATCGGCGTTTCCAGATTGCATACACGGAAATCCGCCGACTGCATTACCGGCAGAACGTCGGACAGAATCTGCGCGCTGTTGCCCGCATGGACATCCCGCTGGTACTGAAAGCAGATGTCGCCTGTAAACAGAATTTTCATATGGATACCTCCATTGCTTGATTATGATAAAGAAAAGGTCTGCCCGTGAGAGCAGACCTTGAGAGGGAATCTTAGTGAACGATGCACTTTTCGGTGTCCTTGTCAAAGATGTGCATTCTGGAAACTTCCATAGCAACCTTGATGGTATCGCCGGAACGAGCGGTGGAACGGGAGGATACGCGAGCCGTGAGAGTCTGCTCATCGGTAACGAGATACAGATAGATTTCAGCGCCCATAAGTTCGGTAACTTCGACATAGGTTTCGATGACGGATTCGGGCATAGCGGTGAGGTAGCGTTCTTCGTCGTGGATACATTCGGGACGCAGACCGACGATGACTTCTTCACCGATGTACGGCTTCAGATCGGGGTTGTCGACCTTTTCAGCCGGCAGCTTGAGGGAGTTCTTGCCGAAGGTGACATAGACATCTTCGCCCTTCTTTTCGAGCTTCGCATTGATGAAGTTCATCTGGGGCGTGCCAATAAAGCCTGCAACGAAGACGTTGACAGGGTTGTCGTACAGGTTCTGAGGCGTATCAACCTGCTGGATGACACCGTCCTTCATAACGACGATACGGGTAGCCATCGTCATAGCCTCGACCTGGTCGTGCGTGACGTAGATAAAGGTGGTACCCAGTCTCTTATGGATCTTGGTAAGCTCGGTTCTCATCTGCGCACGGAGCTTAGCGTCAAGGTTGGACAGCGGTTCGTCGAGCAAGAAGACCTTCGGGTCACGGACGATTGCACGGCCGAGTGCGACACGCTGCTTCTGACCGCCGGACAGAGCCTTCGGCTTTCTGTCGAGCAGGTGGGAAATGTCGAGAATGCGGGCTGCTTCTTCGACCTTTCTCTTGATTTCTTCCTTCGGAACCTTACGGAGCTTCAGACCGAATGCCATGTTGTCAAACACGGACATATGCGGATACAGAGCGTAGTTCTGGAACACCATCGCGATGTCTCTGTCCTTCGGTGCAATGTCGTTGACGAGACGGTCGCCGATGAAGAGTTCGCCTTCGGTGATTTCTTCCAGACCTGCGATCATACGCAGGGTGGTGGATTTACCGCATCCGGAAGGACCGACAAAGATGATGAATTCCTTGTCCTTGACTTCGAGACAGAAGTCGGAAACGGCGGTGACACCGCCCGGATACTTCTTATAGATGTGTTTCAGTGATAAGCTTGCCATTATTATCCTCCTGTACTTTGAAAGAGAGACGCAGATTGACGCCCCTGATTTGAATGTACTTTTTTACGATGAATATTATATCAAAAAATCGCCGATTTTGGAAGAGTATTGTTATCCAAAATTTCATGCGAGACTTTGTAAGGTTTTAACAAAACAATGGAATGTGCGCGCGGAAAGTGCGGAAATCCAAAAATCTGAATTTTAATATATTAAGATATTATAGCTTCATCGTGAGGCCTATGCGTTTTTTCGGGACATCCACGTTCAGTACCTTGACCTCCACGACATCTCCGACGGAGAGAACCTCGGACGGATGCTTAATATATTTTGAGGTGATCTGGGAAATGTGGACAAGACCGTCCTGGTGAACGCCGATGTCAACGAACGCACCGAAGTCGATGACGTTGCGCACGGTTCCCGTTAAGACCATGCCGGGTGTGAGATCCTCCATCCCCATGATGTCGGTGCGAAGCTGTGGCTTTGGCAGACCGTCGCGGATGTCGCGGCCGGGCTTTTCCAGCTCCGCGATGATGTCAGACAAGGTGGGGATACCCACACCGAGTTCCGCGGAAAGCTTTTCCATGCCGTAGGCTTCGGCATTCCCACGCAGTTTTGTAAGACCACCTGCGCGGACGTCCTGCTCCGTGCAGCCGAATTTGGTAAGCAGTGCGCGCGCTGTGTCGTAGGACTCCGGATGCACGCCGGTGTTGTCGAAGATCTCCTTTGCCTCCGGAATGCGCAGAAATCCCGCACACTGCTCAAATGCCTTTGCGCCGATGCGCGGCACTTTTTTGATCTGGGAACGGGATGTGAACGCGCCGTTTTCCTCGCGGTATTTCACGATGTTTTTGGCGGATGTCGCGTTGATGCCTGCAATATAGGAAAGCAGGGAATACGATGCCGTGTTGACATCCACGCCGACCGCGTTGACGCAGTCCTCAACGACACCGGTCAGCGCTTCGTCGAGCCGTGCTTCCTTCATGTCGTGCTGATACTGTCCGACACCGATGGATTTCGGGTCGATCTTGACCAGCTCCGCAAGCGGATCCTGAAGCCGTCTGGCAATGGAGACGGCGGAACGCTGGGTCACATCGAAATCCGGAAATTCCTCGGCACCGAGCTTCGATGCGGAATAGACGGATGCACCCGCCTCGGAAACGATGATATATTTGCAGAAAACATTTTCCTCTGCAAGCTCTTTCAGGGTGTCGGCGATGAAAATTTCGCTTTCCTTGGATGCGGTACCGTTGCCGATGGCGACAGCACCTATGTCGTAGGTTTTGATGAGATGCTTGACGGTGCGCTTCGACTCCGGAATGCGCTCCTGCGGCTTTGTCGGGTAGATGACCGCCGTGTCCAGCACCCGTCCCGTGGCATCGACGACTGCCAGCTTGCATCCGGTGCGGTAGCCGGGGTCGTAGCCCATGACGGTGAAGTTTTTCAGCGGTGCCTGCATGAGCAGGTGTTTTAAGTTGACGGAGAAATTGGCGATCGCGCCCTCTCCCGCACGGTCAAAGAGCTGTGCGCGGATCTCGTTTTCAATGGACGGCGCGATGAGCCGCTGATAGGAATCCTCCACGGCGGCGGTGAGATACGGCTTTGCCGGAGAACGGTCGTTTCGGATGACGGCGGAACGCAGATACGCAAGCGGTGCATCGCCCTCCGTTGTGACGGAGACCCGCAGCCACTCCTCCTTTTCGCCGCGGTTGATGGCGAGAATGCGGTGGTCGGGAATCTTGTTTGTCCGCTCGGAATAGTCGTAATACATCCGGTAAACGGAGTCCTCGTCCTTTGTTCCGACGGTCTTGATGATGCCGTCCCGATAGGTCAGGCGGCGCAATTCTTTCCGGTATTCCGCGTTGTCGGAAATGTCCTCCGCGATGATGTCGGAAGCCCCTGCAAGCGCTTCTTCTGCCGTCATAACACCTTTTTCTTCATTGATGAAGGAGACGGCAAGGGCTTCGATTACGGGAGTATAGACCTTTTTCTGTTCCATGAGCGCGGCGGCAAGCGGTTCCAGACCCTTTTCGCGGGCGACGGAGGCGCGGGTGCGGCGCTTCTGCTTGAACGGACGGTAGATGTCCTCGATTTCGGTTAAGATCTTTGCATTCGACAGCGCAAGTTCGATCTCAGGGGTCATTTTCTCCTGCGCGAGAATGGCGTTGTAAACCTCCTCGCGGCGTTTGTCAAGGGAACGCAGATAGGTCAGCCGCTCGTCCAGCATGCGGAGAACCGTGTCGTCCAGCGACCCGGTGACTTCTTTTCGGTATCGTGCGATAAAGGGAATGGTGTTGCCGTCGTCGATGAGGGCGACGGTTTTTTCGACCTGTTCCCGTTTCAGATGTAATTCTTCGGTGAGTTGTGCGATAATATCCATGAAAGTTCCTTTCGGGGATTGCGTGATGAAAAATATGTTATCCGTTGCTGCCTGCCGTCGGAAAACCGCCGCGCTGCCGTGCGGCTTCGTAGAACATGACCGTTGCCGCGCATCCGACGTTGAAAGAGGAAGCGTAAGAGGTTTCCGCCATCGGAATTTTCACATAAACGTCGCAGATCTCGCGGAAATGGCGGTTCAGTCCTTCCGTTTCGTTGCCGATGAAGAACATGGTCGGGCGCGTCATGTCGACGTCGTAGATCATATTGTTTGTGTGCGCGGTCGTGCCGAGCAGCTGCATATTGGGGTATTTTTTCCGCAGGGCGTCGATGAACGCATGAATGTCCTCGTTTGAGGACAGGCGCAGAACGGGCAGATTGAAAAACGACCCCATCGTGCTGACAACGACCTCCGGGTCGTACAGATCGACGGCGTGTCCCGTGATGACGAGAGCCTCGATGCCGAGTGCATCGGCGGAACGGATGATGGTGCCGAGATTGCCGCGGTTGGACGGTCGGTCAAACAAGGCGATAACAGGATTGTCCGACAATCCCGCAAGGATCGCCGCCGGGTCGTCTTTCTGCATTTTGATAACAGCCATCAGCTCCGATGTGTCCTCTTTTCCGGACAGATCCGCCATCAGCGCATCGGTCAGCGCATAATTGCATTCCGTTTTTACGTCGGCAAGCATTCCTTTTGCCCAATCGGAAAGCGGGGACTCAAAGGAATAGAGCAGGGATTCAAATTCCCAGCCCTTTGCCCGGGCTTCTTTCAGACTGCGAACGCCCTCACAGAGGAACGTGCCGTAGTTATACCGCTTGTTGCGGTTGGTTTTCAGAACCTCAAAACGCTGATAATCGGCGTTTTTCGATAGAATCCGCTGTGTTTTTGCCATGATATGGTAATCTCCGTTGTTTTGGATTTTGTGTTGTCGGGAAAGTTACTGCGCGGCGCGGCGCAGAAGTGCTTCTTCCTCTGCGGTCAGATACCGCCAGGCACCGGGTGCAAGCGTTTCGTCCAGTGCAATGCCGGCAAATGCGATGCGGGAAAGGGAAGTCACCTGATTGTGAACGGCTTCCATCATTCGCTTGATCTCGTGATATTTGCCCTCGACAAGTATTATCTCGCCGCTTTTGTTCCCCTCGTACAGACGGATTTTGCAGGGGGCGGTCTTCCATTCCTCCGCATAACTGTCGGCGGCAAGCGTCACGCCGGCTTCCAGTGCGGAAATGTCGTCCGGAGAGAGCGGGAATTTCACGGAAAAGCGGTAAACCTTTTCGACATGGCGTTTCGGCGCGAGCACTCTGTGGGACAGAACGCCGTCCGTTGTCAGAAGAACAAATCCCGTTGTATTCTTGTCCAGCCGTCCGCACGGGAACAGATTCAGCCGCCGCAGATTGTCGGGGAGCAAATCAAGCACCGTGGTCTCACCGGGGTCGTCCGTTGCGGAAACAACGCCCTGGGGTTTGTTCATCATCAGATAAGTAAATTCCCGGTAGATGACCGGCGCGCCGTCCAGCCGGATGTCATTCTGCGCATCTACCTGCATATCCGCCTTTTGTGCCGGGAGTCCGTTTACCGTAATACGCCCCGCACGGACATACTGCGCGCATTCCTTGCGTGTTGCCGCACCGGCGGCGGTCATGTAT
>JAFUPC010000050.1 GCA_017481495.1 Clostridia bacterium | reverse complement strand
TCCCGCAAGCGTATGCACGCGGCAAAGGACTACTCCGGCGCGGAGATCATGCGCACCCTGCGCGACGAAGTTCTCAACCGCGGTATCCCGGTCATCGACTTCACGGCGGCACTGGACCTGATTCTTGACGAAAACGGCAATGCGGCTGGTGCTGTCCTCAAAAACATGGAAACGGGTGAGCTGCTCGTTGCCCGTGCAAAAACTGTCATTCTCGCGACCGGCGGTGCGGGACGGATGCACTACCAGGGCTTCCCGACCTCCAACCACTACGGTGCGACCGCGGACGGTCTGGTGCTCGGCTACCGTGCGGGCGCAAAGCTCCTTTATGCGGACACGCTTCAGTACCACCCGACCGGTGCCGCATTCCCGGAACAGATCTTCGGCGCACTCGTCACCGAAAAGGTTCGTTCTCTCGGTGCAAAGCTGATCGGTGCGGACGGTAAAGTCTTCATGCATCCGCTTGAGACCCGTGACGTTGCGGCAGCAAGCATCATCCGTGAATGCTCCGATCGCGGAAACGGCGTGGAAACGCCCTCCGGCTACGGTGTCTGGCTTGACACACCGATGATCGAGAAGATCGGCGGTGAAGGCACGATCGAAGCGCGTATCCCTGCCATGATGCGTATGTTCGGCAAGTACGGCATCGACATCCGGCGCGAACCGATCCTCGTCTACCCGACCCTGCACTACCAGAACGGCGGTCTCGACATCACCGACGACTGCATGACGACAAACGTCCCGAACCTGTATGCGGCCGGTGAGGTCGTCGGCGGTATCCACGGACGCAACCGTCTGATGGGCAACTCCCTGCTCGACATCATTGTCTTCGGCCGTTCCGCCGGTAAAAATGCCGCCGCAAAGGCAAAGGAAACCACCGTCGGCACGCTGACCCTTTCCCACATCGCCGCATTCGATGCACAGCGCACCGAAGCCGGTGTCGAAACCGATGCCGTTTCCCCGAAGCTCCTGCCCTCCTATACCGGACAGAAGAGCGGCATCTGATTTCCCGTTAATATCCCCAAAAAATTCTGACATAAAGGAACATATACAGCCATGACAGGTATTGTCGATTTACTCGAAGCCCTTACTATCCTCTGCTTCGGTCTTTCCTGGCCGATCTCCATCCGCAAGTCCCTCATCTCCCGCACCGCAAAAGGCAAGAGCCTCTTCTTTGAGGTCTTCCTGCTTCTCGGTTACGCCTGCGGTATTGTCCGCAAAGTCATTCAGCTCGCCGCACTGGATGCGTCCGGTGTCCTGTTCTTCCTCTCCTTCTTCTTCTACATCCTCAACTTTGTGATGATCTCCATCGACGTTGCGCTCTACTTCCGCAACTCGAAGCTGGACCGTGAAAGAGAAGCAGCAGAAAACAGCAAATAATCTGTTTGCAAACCATTTCAGACCATATAAAAAAGAGGTGCATTATCGCACCTCTTTCGTTTTGCTTGTTTCCGATCAGAAGAAAACACCGGAAATCCAGATCTCCAGTCCGATGGCAATGAGAATCACACCGCCGAGGATGGAAGCCTTTCCCGCGAGCTTCGTGCCGAATTTCTTACCGATGGCAACACCACAGAGACAGATGGCAAGTGTGACGACAGATATGATCAGCGCCGAAACGACCGCCGACAGCGCATCGTATTCCGCAATCGTAAATCCTACCGACAGCGCATCGATCGATGTTGCAACGCCCTGCACAAGCAGTCCCCCGAAGCCGACAACAGCACCGGAACAGCCGCACGCATCCGCATCGGTTTTCCTGGATGCAGATTCCGCACGATTCCCACGATCCCCACGATCCTCTGCGGCCCCCGCCGCGATGGGACATTGTTCGCCGCAGGTATTCTCCGCCGCTTTCCGTTCCCGGCTGCACTGGATGCCCTCATACAGCATCTTGCTTCCGATGTACACAAGCAGAGCCAGCGCAATCCACGGAATCAATACCGAAAACGATACAAACAGCTTCGCGAGATTGTGGACACAGAACCACCCCGTCAAGGGCATCAGTGCCTGAAACACCGCAAACACTCCGGCAATCAGAAGCATTCTGCGCCCTTTCATCTTCGGTTCCGCAAGACCGTTCGCGAGCGACACCGAAAATGCGTCCATCGCAAGGCCGACACCGAGCATGGCGCTGTTGACAAAAAATAACATTCCCTGTTCCATTTGTTGTTCCTTTCAAAGTAAAAAATTGACAGCGGCCGTTTGCCGACCGCTGTACAGGAATTGTAAAATCGAGACAATTACCCCATGCACAGCCGTCATACAAAAGCGGCAGATACATGAGTCTCGCAAATGAAAGCAGAGCCAGAACATCCCCACAGAGAATGTTCAGTATGTTGACTTGCTGCGCAATATCTGTTGGTAGTTACAACCGATGGTCACAACCAATGGTCGCAACAGAAAGATCCTGCGCCTGCTACTCCCTCATTTCTGAATATTATACCATATTTTCCCTGATTTGTCAAGAGTGATTCAAGATTTTTATTGTTAGTGGAAAATGACAGTTATTCCGCACTGCCCCAGGCATCGACCAGTGCTTTCATTTCACTTTCTGCCCGAGAGGAGATTTTTTCTACCTGCGATACCATCTCGCCGCCCTCTGCAAGGACATTCCAGAAAACGGATGAGAGGCCGCCGAAGTCGTATACTTCGGCAAATGACAGATACAGGTTGTCATAGATGATATCCAGCATTTCAACGCTTCGCTCGTCCCGAACGAGTTTTTCCTTATAGGTCAGTTCAAACGTGATAGGACGCATATTGGTATACGACCATGCCGCGAGTGCTTCCGTGATGAAGCCGGTTTTTTCGTCAGCTGCAGTCAACGGAACACCGACGTAGGCAGTCGACCAGATATTGACACCAGTGCGGTATCCTTCCTGGGACACGTCAAATTTTGCAACCGGCAGAATCATGTAATCGCTTTCCATATCCCGCAGAAGACTGAATGCACTTCCCGTGGTCTGGGTTAAGAACAGTGCACGGTCTTCCTTGAATGCGGAGGAAACAAAATCATTGCCGCTGCTTTTGGGAGCGGTCGGTTCAAAAACGGTACGCAGCTTTTCCACAATGGCAACGGTGTGCTCCGTAATCGCCGTCAGTGCAAGATTGTTTCCGTCTTCTATGATCGTACAGTATTCCACATTGCACGCCGGCATCAGATAGGTTGAGAAGCAGCCGATGTTGCCGAACAGGTCATCTACGTATGCCCATTCACCGTCCTGGTTGAGATCCTGGTTAATGCCTTTGGACAACTCGCCCACAAGATCCCATGTCCAGGTACCGTCTCGAACCTCCTGCACAAAATCGCAGGTGATATCATAATCATCTGCAAGCTTGGTGTTGACATATGTACATGCAGCGATTCGATACATGGATGGACAGATATCTCCTGTCGTGAAATACATGGTATCCTTCAGACGAAGGTTGTCGTACATCAGAGATGACCACCATTTCTGGTCAAGCGAAATGTGTTCCATGTCCAACATGTTCGCAAGCACACCCTCTAACGCGTGTGCGCTAAGCTTCGCACCGGTCGTAAAGACCAAATTATAGTTGTTTTCTCCCGCAAGAACGGAGGATCGGAACAGTTCTGTACTGCCGGAGGATTCCAACTGATAGTCGATTTGTACATTATACCGCTCTTCGATCGCGGTATCGCGTTCTATGAGCGTATCGTTGATGATCTCCCCTGTCTGTGTCTCGCCGGGGATATTGTTGTATGAGGCACTGTTGCAGTCGAGGACGGTATAAACCATACCGCCCAGGTCACGCTCTCCCAGCTCCTCCAGACGATCACGCTCTGTTTTCTCTGATGTTTCCGTCACGGCGACAGTAAGATCATCGGTTATGGCATTGCTGTCCGTAACAGCGGCTGTTTCGCTGTCGCCGCCGCAGGAACCGAGCAGAAACGTCGTGCCGACGGCAAGCAGTGCGGAAAGCGCAAAGAATCGATGTTTGTTTTTCATAATCATAATCTCTTTCTGTAATTTTTTGAGAGGGAATTTTTATTGTTTGATTTTCACTGTTACATACAGATCAGGATTTTATCTCATTCCACAGAGTAAAACCGAGAATCATCGCGCCGCCGAGTACCTGCACCGCTGTCATCGGTTCCCGCAGAAGCAATACCGAGACCAGCACCGCGACCAACGGGTCGATGTAGCTCAGAATCGCCGCTTTCTGCCCCGGAAGCACGCGCAGAGACGAAAAATACAGACAGTACGTCACCCCGGTATGAAGAAACCCGACGATCAACAGACAACCCCACCCGATGCCGTCCAGTGTATCCAAATGGAACCCGCCCGACAGAAGCACATAGGGGATCAGAACCGCGATCGCCGCTAAAAACTGCAGAAAGGTGCGGTGGATCCCAGTGATGTGCCGGATGAATTTGTTCAAAAGGACGACCGACGCATAAAACGCTGCCGCACCGAGTCCGAACAGAATTCCCGTCAGACCGCTTCCGCCGGACACATTGCTTCCGCCGTCCGTTCCACCGCCGCTTCCGCTGACAGTGATCAGCACAAGTCCGACCGTTGACATGACAAAGCACAGAATCTGCTTTTTTTCAAGCGTTTCGTGAAAGAGAAACGGGCATACCGCCGTCACGATCACAGGCGCGAAATAGTAACTCAATGTTGCCGTAGAAACTGTTGTGTATTTATACGCTTCAAACAGTAATATCCAGTTGATGCCCATCGCCGCCCCGGACAGTAGCAGAAGCGGCAGCTCCCGTTTTACACCGGGTTCGGTGAGCGGCAGTTTCTGTTTTGTCAGAAGCAGGTAAACGCCGATCAGAATTGCCGCAAGCACCGCGCGGTATAATGCCAGCTCTCCCGACGGAAGCGGAATGTTCCGCACGAACAGTCCGAGCGTTCCGAACACCGTCATGGAAACGATCATCATAAGGCGCGCGCGATTCATTTCGTTGTTCATAGGGCTTCCTTATTTCAGTGTGACGGACTTCAGATACATTACGTCGTCCACGTCGCAGGCGTTGAAATAGTCAAACCGCACAGCGTTGATCGTTCCCGACCAGAAATCCAGTCCGCCGACGTCCAGGGTCAGCGTATGATATTCCCCATCACAGGTAAGAGAACCGGTCACGGACATTCCTGCCGCTGCACCCTGCTGTTCTCCGGTGCAGAGGAACAGCTCGCATCCGTAATCCGCAAAACCGTTGTTATTGGGAAGCATATAGACGATCTCGATCTGCGTATAGTCCGATGCGTTCAATGTCGGAACAGAATCGCGGTAGGAAAGCAGTGCCTGCACGTCCGCGCCGTCCCCGGATGCGGTCAGCTTCATGGCACCCGCTTCCCCGTCGTAGGTGATGACTGTATTGTTTGCCGCGGAAATCTGGAAATAGGTCTCCTCTTTTGTGAAATCAAGCGAAGACATATCCACCGCAGTGTCCGCCGGCTTGTCGGGCGTTTCATCGGGAATGCGCAGGGACATATAATTTTCATGCAGGGACACATTGTCACAGAAATCCTTGTTCTCCGTGAACACTGCACGGATTTCCTCTGTTGAGCCGGTCGTCATCAGATAACTGTATGTGATCGGATAATAGGACACCATCTGAATCCGGTTGATGGGCGCAACATAGCTGCACGCACCATCCATCGGATCCTTGGAACCGTTGTAGGCATGACGACCCGCATACAATCTGTCCACATTCGGCACATACAGACCGATGCCAAAGTCGTCCGCTTCGCTTACCCACGCGCACCAGGTTTCGGTATTGCTTTCCCGCAGAGGAAACGTGCAGTCATCGGAATACTGCGCGTCTCCCCAGAAATTGAGGTCGTCGCGCGAAGACAGCGCATCATTTGTCCACGGTTTTGTGCCGTTGTACCAGACAAAGGTATCCAGATAGCTGACCGTATAGAACGCGGGCAGCTCCTGCGTGGAGCACGGATGCTCCCAGCCGGAGAAATCGACGAACCGGTTGTCGACCTGAATGTAATCGTCATACAGGGTATAGGTGTTTTCCATGTAGCTCGGCGTGATCTGTCCGTCAAGCGACCAGTCCTGCGGCTGGGATTTGATGTAGACGGAATTTTCGCCAACAACGATGTCGATGATGCGGCTGTGGTTCTGATACTGGTCGCCGCCCTGCACAGGGTTGTAGGACCAGGTCGCATTGTTGAAGCTTCCGGGGGTATATTCGCCGTTTGCGCCCGTGCCGTAGTAGGACTGCTGAATGAGCCGTCCCGTGTCGTACTGGTTGACGAGATTGGTAAGCCCGTCCACGGATTCCGTTTTATCCTCAATATAATTGATGCCGCCGCCCCACATCAGCCGGATGCCAACCTTGAAGCGGTCATTTTCCAGATAATGGGTCTTCCCGTCATAAACCGTATATTCTTCCGTCACAATGCCGCCGAACGTAAATTGCGCTTTTCGTTCCGTGCAGGTGGAAAAGGTCACGGTTTTCAGTGCTTCTGCCGAAACAGAACGCAGATAGTTTTCGGTCAGACCCGAAAATTCCATATTTTCGCCCGCTTCCAAATAGAAGCTGTCGGTTTTTTCCGAGCCTTTTTCCGTGTAGGAAAGCGTCATGACAAGCGGTTCGGTCGCGGAATAGGACAGTGTCACGCGGTTGAACGCATCCCGGAACAATTCATCGGAAAAGGTCAGCGTAAAATTTTGATTGATGGTGTAAACGCCGTTTTCGTAGGCGGTATAGCCGTCGGCAACGACTTCCGCCGGGGTTTCTGTTTCTGTCACGGCAGAAGCAGTTTCCTTATCATTCATATCGCTCATTTCTTCCTTTGTACAGGATACCGCCGCGAACAGCAGAACGACTCCCAGAAGGAGCATTCCCGCCGCACGCAGAATGCGGTTGACCCTTGTGTGTTTTTTGCAGATCATGGTTTTCAAGCAGATTCCCTCGATTTTCGGTTCGACAACGGGAAAGCCGCCGTGTCTGTCTGCGGCGGCCGGTTCCGTTCTGTATGTGTATGGTGCTGATTATTCTCCGTAGTTCTCGAAATATTCGATAACTTCGTTGTAGTGCTTGGTAAGGGCTTTTTCTTTCTTTGCATAATACGACTCAAAGTTGGTATTGTTCGTTCTGACAAGCTCCTGCATGAAGAACGATGCGCCTTTCCATGCATCGTAAACGTAGCCGAAGTCAAACACGCGGGCATTAACGATGGTGTCAAGCATCGCAATAGACTGCTCGTCACGAGTGGATTTGACTTTGAGTGCAACATCGTAATAGGCGGGAACCAGCGTCTTGTAGCTTTCCGCACACATTGCTTCTGTGATAACGCCGATGGCTTCCAGATTTGCGGCAGTCTTCGGAACCGCCATCGCTTCATGATGACCGTCGGACATCGTGATGTAGTTCTCTTGCGCTTCGTCCCACTTCGGATACGGCAGGATGCCGAATTCATCTTCCAGGTCACGGAAGCTCGACAGGGACATGGAAATATAACCATTTGCAAGCACCGTCTGGCCCTTTGCGAACATATCACAGCTGTAGTCGTGTCCAGTTTTGCCGGTCGCACTCTTGTAGTCCTGTTTGCCGACCTTGATGCCGTCGTACAGGTTGAATGTATCACAGAGTTTTGTAATCATGCTCGTGACCTTGTCGGTCTTGTAGGTATATTCCAGAACATCGCCGTTCTTGGAGAAAACGGGGTTGTCGAATGCCCAGAGATAGGCATTCAGGTTGGAACAGCAGTCGGAGGTATATCCGAACAGGTCTTCCTCATAATCGACAGCACCGTTGCCGTTCAGATCCTGATAAATGTCCTTTGTCAGCGCGGTGATGTAGTCGATCGTCCATTTGCCGTCATTGACAACCTCATACAGATCCGGGAAGTCGTAATTGGAACCGAGATTCTTGTTATAGAATACACAGTATGCGGCAGACAGCGCAGAAAGTGCCATATCACCGATTGCCGTCACACAGACACCGCTGTAAGTCAGGTCGTTGACGGTCGAATCCGACCACCAGGGCTTGGAAAAATCGATGTGCGGAATGTCGTACCAGTTCATGAAGTAGTCGGAGATCGAGATCTGCCCCAGTCCGACAACGTGGAACGAGCAGATATCAAACGCATCTTCTCCCGCAGTGACCGCCGTCGTCATGAACTTGGAAGCGTCAGAATACAGTTCGTCTTCCACGACCGTAATGGTGCAGTTGAAGCGTTCCTCGACCGTCGTGTTTCTCTCGTAAACGGCATCATCAATGACATCACCTGTTGTAGCATCACAATCCAGCGTTTCACTCTTGCCGTCGGAGGTAACAATGCGGTATTCATAGCCGCCGAAATCGTACTCGCCAAGCTCGTCATCGACAAGCTTGCGGGCTTCGAGTGCATCCAATGGTTCGGTTTCGGCTGTGGTGTCAGCATTGGTTGCAGCTTCGGTTCCGCTTTCCGTCGTACTTCCGCCGTCACCACCGCAGGCGGTCACAACAGGAATCAGTGTGCAAAGGGTCAGAAGCCATGCCATAAGCATCGTTTTCTTTTTCATAATTCTGTTCCGTCCTTGTATTCCATAAAATTTTTGGATTTTTTCTCCTTATATTATAACAAAAAAACTCTGCCTGTCAATATGTTTGAATCATTTTCGGCCGTTCATAAAAAATTTATGAATTTTTACAGAATTTTTCTCCAATACGGATTGACAGCCGTCGTATAATGTGGTATCATAATATTGAATACAATCGTCACTCATTGATACAGCGCGACCACTTGAAAATGAAAAGGAGGATTTCCCATGACCATCCGTAAATTCTGGCTTGCGTTTTTCACCTATTTTGCGTTTTTTGCCATCATGATCCTGTGCGCGTTCACGTTCGGGCAGGCATCCATGCTCGATACCAGCGGAATGTCCGAGGATGAATTGTTCCAGCTGGACATGAAGACCGTCAAAGCGACCGATCAGGCGCCGTTCTTTGCGCTGATGAATCAGACGGAGTATGAGGATTTCGCCGACCTTGTGCAGAACGGTCAGCCGAATCTGGTCGTCCGCGTCACGCTGGAAGACCGGAAATCCTGCCGCGTTTACGACCCGTTCGGACAGTATACGAATGCCGACCTTTACAACATTGAACCGGGTGCATCCATCTCCGCCGCGTCCCTTTACCTCTGCACGCCGTATGAGGCGAAGATCGAGGAGGTTCTGCTCGGTGACCCCGAACAGTTCAAGGAGGGCGACACGTTCACGTTTTACGCGCCTTACGGAATGTACGGCGACTTCGCCGTGCGGTATGAGGGCTGTCCCATGTTTTCCGAAGGGCGGGAATATTTCCTGTTCTTCTCGGTGCTGGACGTCAACGGCGTCGGCAGATGGTTTGATTTGACCCACCCGTCCGCCGCCGCGGAAGTGATGATCGAGGATGAGCGCACGTTCTATTCCATGACCGAAGCGGGCGACCGACTTTTCGACGCCGTCGGCTATGACTGCGAGGAACTGGTCGAGCAAGTGGCAGAGCTGTATGCGGAAGCCGAATATCCGCTCGATATTCCGTCGCTGACACCGATTTCCACCAAAGCAGGGCGTTAAAGCGTTAAAGCGTTAACAGCGTTAACAGCGTGATACAGAATGAAACAGCCGCAGGAAATGAGCATTCCTGCGGCAATGTTTTTCAGTTCAGTTCTTCATCAAGGTTACCCTCTCCGGTCGGGATATATGGCGTAATGTCCAACTGCATCAAAAATTCCAACGGTATATCTTCATCGTTATATTTTATGATATAAGTTAATTCGTCATTGAATACGATCCATCTGCCGGTAATCCCTCCATCAACCGCGTTAACCCATACATTCCATATATAACGAATTCCATTTTCTTCAAACGAAAGGCAACGATTGTAAAAATCAGTTCCGGAATTTGTATCATAAAAAACCTCTTCCATAACACCATATTCCGTCTCTGTTTCCGTGAGCCGTATATTGGAGATTCTCTCATTGTTGGATAACGATTCAAAATTGTTTCCAAATGCATCCCAATAATTTTCAGCGTATTCCTCATCCACTTTTCTGAAAACCAGTTTCGTGCCGTTATCGGAATAGTATGTTACCAAATAATACTGCTGCACACTCATCTCAATCTCATGCACAAAAAAATCATCAGTTAACCCAGTTAATTCATATAGGTTCATTGAAAATTCTTCTGAATTTATATCAACACCGTTCGCCAAAGAAACTTCTTCTTCCGTGAAACCCTGATTCAACTTTTGGTATAAGGTGTTCATATCTTCAAAAAATAACGAGGAAACAGGTGCAAATGTCGGCGGTTGTTGTGGTTCAATCAATTCCGATGTCGCTTGAACTTCCTTATACGCATTTGTATCATTTTCTGTTTCTTTAACCGTTATTTTCTCTGTAATCACATCCGTATTTTCTGATATCACAGAAAAATCACCCGTAGTCTCAGAACAGGATGTAATACAAAACATGATGAAAAGTAACAATATAATTTTCATGATGTATCCTTTCTTTAATTACCAAGAAAATATCTGGTAGAAATTACATCCGAAATGCGTTCGCAGCAATCCGAGCAGAATGCATTGTTGATATCGGCTTCCACTATTTCTACAAATTCATCACAAAGATCAGAATCTCCAAACGCTTTCATGATACATGGCCATGTTCCGCTGTTGTAAATATGATCCGTATATGATGAATAACCATATACATCATATATCCCCATCACATGCGCCATTTCATGTGCAAGTACTAATTTTGCTGTGTCTTGAGCTTTTCCCGTATCCATGTTAACGCAAGATTCAAAAATCGCTATGATCGGTGCGCCATCCCAATAATATGCTTTCATATCAGATGAATAATTTCTTAGGATTCCTCTGCTTGCAGATGTTGGCACAGAAGAATTCAATGTATGCATTTCATCCATTCCGGGAACAAGCCCCATCGCCTTAAACAATGTATGAGAACCACTGGTTGATTCGTAACACACCGAACTACTATGAACGAAATCCCATCCAACAACAATATCATTGGCAGAACGTGATATATTATATAAGTCTAAGCAATATGTTTTATAATTTCGATGGTGTGAGTCCGAACAATCGGAACCACATGTTGAATTACATGCTACTCTTAAGCCGTTTTGACAATCATCAATTTTGCTTTTTCGATTCGAGATATTGCTCGTGGAATAATTCAATGTCACACCGAATTGATTGAACACTTTTTTAGTAAATTGATTTGCATTGCTTATTACTGTAGCCGCATTACTAACATTTGATATATATCGATTCGAATAATAACTCTTAATGTTATATGTCGAAGTCTGTGAATATTCATATACCAAATACGGTTTGTTTGCCGCTGTCGAAGTTTCCGTGGATGAAAAGCGCACCTTATAATCAGCGCTGCTTTCATTCACATTTTTTAACATAATTCCCAAATCACTTAATGATGTATTCGTTTTCCACGCTTTCACAAGGTTTGTTATATCAAATGCAAATGTTGTATTTACCGCTGATATTGTTTTCCATGTGTTCTTTGTAGAATCATTTGTGTAAACATTTGAAAAAGACGTTGTCATCTCTGTCCATCCGCTTGTTCCATTGTATTGGTAAGCATAGACAGTGATTGATTTTGTATATCCAATACAATATGTATAATACTTAACACTTGTGATTCTATCGGTTGGAACCATCAAAAAAGTGGGATCTTCCATAAGACCGGGAAACCTTGTAACAGTACGGCCATATCCATATGTAGCATCCCGGTAGCCGACATCATTGAATGTTAATAATCCCGGATAAGATGCTGATGTTCCGGAATAGATGGTAGCATCTAAAATATATTTTGTTGTTTCACTTGTGTTATTATAATTTATGGTCACAGAAGGATCAACTATTATCGGATATTCAACATCATTAGATAACAGAAAATCCGGGTCTACACATACAGTTACTTTATAAGCATGAGTAGCATCAGAATTTTTTATTTCTTCGAGTTCATAATAACCATCTGAAAATAAACCCTTCTGATCAACAACAAATATATTGCCAGGAGTACCAACTTCTTCATCTTCGTAATAAATTTTTATTATGTCAGAACAATTAACCAGTTCACAACTTCCTGTTTCACATAAAAATGTGAATTGATTTATTCCTGTATACGCATCCAAAATTATATCCTCTTTATAACCGGAATATGTCGGCGTATATACAACAGATGTATTTTCTCCAAACACACCCGCAAAAACAATGTTTTCATCGGAAACATTAATTTTCGCATCTGTGTCTTTGGAAATAATCGGTGTCGTCTTTATTACAACATTGTCATATCTGATTTCCACACCATTATGTATATCTTCCGGAAAATAACTATTGATATCATTATTCTCGTTTGTATAATATTTACCCTTATGTGTCAGTATATTCGCTTTATCTTTGATATTTCCGTCTTTATCAATATATTTGATATTTTCCCCGAATTTATAAACGGAAACCGTTCCATCCTGATTTAAGAACTTTGCGGTTCTTAAATCTTCTTCTCCCTCTCGAATTCTTTTAATATGTCCTTTTTCTTTTACAATTTCCGATTCTATAACTTCCGGAACATCCAACGTTTCATATGCAGAAGTCATTTCCACATCGGAGTTTTCTGTTTCTACAGTTGCGATTTGAAGTGGGAACACAGATAACATTACAGAAATACAAACAGTGAGAATGATAACGCGTTTTTTCATAAAGCAACCACTCCTTTAATTAAGTTGATTTTTTATTGCTTTTATTTTTTACGGCTCGAATGTTTTATGCTCCTCAATTATATCATAAACTTATTCCGCTGTCAATAGTCGTCTTTTATATATTTTGCTTTTTACTCAATTCTTTTTAGGCATCTTGATGTCTTATACTTTTTGGCAAAAATTGAGCCGCAGGCATCCGACCTGCGGCTGTACTTTTATAAAGATTTATTCACCATTTCGCACCGCTGTTGTGATATGGTGTTCCGACAAAGCCGATCTGTGTGAAATCGTCGGGGTTGTTGCGGATGATATAATCCATGTAGGAGGCGACCATGCGGGAGGTCAGGAGATACCCTGCGGAGTTGAGATGTCCGCCAAGATAGAAATTGTGCTTGAACTCCGCATCGTAAACGGGGCCGTACTTTGCAAAGTCGATGACATAGGTGAAGTCATACAGTTCTGCGATGTCATGAAGCAGTGCGGCGTGTGCATCGACAATGCGGTCATGCTCCTCCCCGCCCTCATGCAGCATCGTCATGAGGAAAAATCTGGCTTTCGGCTGCATCGTTTTCAGCCGTCCGATGATCTGCCCGTACCAGCCGGCAAAGGTCTCCGTACTGTTCTTTGTGTAATCTTCAACACAGATGTCATCCTTGCTTCCGAGCGGCATCTTCCGACCGAACAGGTCGTTGACGCCAAGTGCAATGATGTAGCACTGGCAGAGTTTGTCTTCGTTCCAGTAGTCGTTCGCTTCGGCAAAGGACTGCATATATTCGATTGCCGTCATGCCGCCGCGGGAGAAATTGCGCACGGTGCTTCCGACCAGCCGTCCCAGATACTGTCCCCACGAATACTCAAACAGATCGTGATAACCGCGGTTTCCGTTTTCGTCCAGCGACTCAAATTCTCCCGATGACAGGCTGTCGCCGATACATCCGATCGTGCGGAAAATGCCGGCAAAGCCGCCGTCCGCGGGCATTCTGTCAAGGGGTTTTTCGTTTGGGTCTGCGTAATACATTCTGATGTCCATAAGATTGATTCCTCACTTTATAAAAAATCCGTTTTCCGTCAGATACCGGAATAAAACGGGTGTGATACCGGGATAGGTCAAATCCACCGCATCGGGCAGAGTATCAAACAGTGCGACTTCCGCCATTTCGCTTTGGGGAAGCGGCCCGAGGGTACGGATGTCTGCCAGAAAAACAACGCCGTCCGCCGATGACGTTTCGTCCGCCGCATGATAGTCGCACAGCGGTGTGATGTCATATTCCTGCGCACCCGATTCCTCCCACAGCTCACGCTTTGCCGCCGTAAGCGGAGTCTCGCCCGCTTCAATGTGACCGCCCTGCGTTTCCCATGTGGTGCGGCGGCGGTGACGGCTCAACAGCAGTTTTCCGGAATTGTCAATTCCGTTGTATCGGGAAAAGACGACGACATAGCGGTATGGCGGATTTTTCCCATACGTTCCGAGGGGGGCGGTGTGACATTCTGTGATCATGACGGCGGTGTCCTTTCGTTATTTAAGATAAGTATAACATACCTCTGCCGTCGATTTCCACGTTAATTTGTAAACATTTCCGGAAAAATCCGGAAAATTTCGTATCGCTTTGAAAAATTTCCAAAACCTGCCTTGACAGGAGGTTGTAAATATGATACTATATTATTGTGTATACTGAATTTGTATTAAAGAGGGAAAACACCATCATGACGGAAACACTTTCCGATACCCATTCTCCGGCAGACCCGATCCTTGACGTCCGGAATCTCTCAAAATCCTTTGGCACCGAAAAAACAGGCGGTGCGGTGGAAGTATTGAAAAATCTCTCCTTTACGGTCGGGAGAGGAGAATTTCTGACCATTCTCGGCGCATCCGGCTGCGGAAAAACCACACTTCTGCGCATTCTCTGCGGACTGGAAACCGCAGATGAGGGAACGGTACTGCTTGACGGCGGGGATATAACCGCACTTGCTCCCGAAAAACGGCCGGTCAACACGGTCTTCCAGAGTTATGCGCTGTTTCCGCACATGACCGTGTACGACAATATCGCCTATCCCTTAAAACTGAAACATACCCCGAAATCCGCCATCCGCCGCCGGGTCGGTGAAATGCTTGACATGGTGCAGATGACCGGCTTTGAGGGGCGGTATCCCGCGGCGCTTTCCGGCGGACAGCGGCAGAGAATCGCCATTGCGCGCGCGCTCATCGCATCCCCGCAGATCCTTCTGCTGGACGAGCCGCTTGGGGCACTGGACTTCCATCTTCGCCGCCGGATGCAGACAGAACTGAAACGGATCCAGCGTGCGCTCGGCATTACATTCCTTTACATCACACACGACCAGGAGGAAGCGTTGAATATGTCCGACCGCATCGCCATCATGCACGGCGGCGGATTTCTGCAGCTGGACACGCCCGCCGTCATTTACGACAGTCCTGCCGACACCCGGTGTGCGCGGTTTGTCGGGGAATCGAATCTCCTCCCGGCAGTATTTTCCGCTCCTGTCGACTGTGATCTTGTTGCAGTATCGGTCGGCGGACAGACGCTATGTGTGCGGCGCGGCGCGTATCCCCCCGATGCCTTTGCCGCGCTGAAACCGGGTTCTCCCGTCACACTTTCCGTCCGTAGCGAACAGCTGCAGCTGTGCAGCAGTACTGTCCCCGCAGACAGCATCCTTTTATCCGGTTCTGTGTCGGAAATTTCCTTTGCGGGCGGCGTTCAGCACATCACATTCACCCCACAGGGACTTCCGGATACCTCTTTGGTTGCCGTGCGCTACGGCATGGAGCAGAATCTCGCGCCGGGCATGACTGCCGCGTTTTCCCTCTCCGACGGTGCGGCGGCATTGTGTTTGGAGGAAAGTGCGACATGAGACATAGAACCCGCGCCACGCTTGCCGCGCTGCCCTTGTATTTATTTGTCCTCGTGTTCGTGCTCGGGCCGCTTGTCTATATGCTTGTGCTGTCCTTTATGACACGCGACGGACGCGGTGCCGCCGCTGTTTTCACACTGGAAAATTACCGCCGCATCTTTGACCCGGTGTATTTTGACACCGTTCTGCAATCCCTGGGACTCGCCTGCACCTCAACCGCTCTCGTCACGCTCATCGGGTATCCCCTCGGACTTTGCACTGCGTTCCTTGGCGGAAAATGGCCGTCCTTTTTCCGCACCGCGCAGATGATCCCCTATTTTGTCAACTCACTTCTGCGGCTCGTCGGCTGGATCATCATCTTCCGCGCAAACGGACTTCTGGATACCGTCCTGATGGCACTCGGCGTGACAGAAGAACCGCTTCGTCTGCTGTATACCTATCCCGCCGTTGTGGTTGGCATGGTGTATGTGCTTCTGCCGTTCATGTTTTTATCGGTTCAGCAGGTGGCGCTGCAGCTTGACCGGACACTCATCGAAGCCTCCCGCGACCTGGGTGCGGGACGGGTGCGGACGTTTCTGTCCGTCATTCTCCCTCTTACCCTGCCGGGGCTGAAAACGGGCATCCTGCTCACCTTTATTCCGTCGATGGGACTGTTTTTCATCGCATCCATTCTCGGCGGAAGCAAGGTCGTTCTGCTCGGCAGTCTCATTGAAGAACAGCTGATGCGCGCGCACAACCAGCCGTTTGCGGCGGCACTGTCGGTATTCATGATGCTTTTGACAGGCATTATCAGCCTGCTACTGCTGGAACACAAACCGCACGACAAAAGAACGGACAGAAAAAACGGAGGGGAAAAATCAGAATGAAAAAGAACGCTTCCCATTCCCACCGTCTTTCGTTTCTGTATGCCATGATCATGACCGTGCTCACCTATCTGCCGATCTTCATCGTCGCCGTGTATTCGTTCAATGCGGGACGGCTGACCTCGGTGTGGGAGGGCATTTCGCTTGACTGGTACAAAAAGCTGTTTTCCGACGACGACATTCTCTCCGCCCTTGGAAATTCCCTCTTTCTCGGCATCGCCTCCTCTCTGTGCGCGGCAATTCTTGCCACCTCTGCCGCCCTCACCCTGCCGCGTTCCGCGCTCCCGTGCAAAAAAGGCGTGGAAGTGCTTGCGCTGGCGCCCATGATCATTCCCGAGATCGTCCTCGGCATGATATTTCTGGCATTTTTCTCCCTGCTCGGTCTGCCGTTCGGAATGCTGACCTTGCTCATCGCGCACACGGCGTTCGGGATCCCGTATATTTACACGGAAGTACGCGCCGCGCTCGTGTCGCTGGATACGTCCATTCCCGATGCAGCACGCGACCTCGGTGCCGGCCCGCTCCGGGCATTTTTCACGGTCACGCTTCCGATGCTGTTTCCGGCGATCCTGTCGGGAATGTTCCTTTCGTTTGCGATGAGCTTTGACGATGTCATCATCAGCATTTACGTCACCGGCGTGAGCGTCAACACCCTGCCCATCAAAGTCTACACACAGTTGAAAACCGGACTTTCCCCGGAGATCTTTGCGCTGTGTACCGTCATGACCGCCGTGGTACTGTTGTGTACCGGTACGGCGGCACTCATCGGAAAATTCAGAAAAAGAAAAGGATACTGACCGAATGGAACTCCCACTTACTTGCCGCGAGACCCTGGAAACCATGATTTCCGATAGCGGCACAAAACCCGCAGTCCTTGCAGAAGCCGTCCGCCGGATGTCCCGGGTCTACAAAGAAGAATCCGGCCGCGGCGCGCGCCTGATCACAAAAAAAGAAGAAGTCCTCGCTTATGCCGTCACGCGGATGCCGGCGACGTTCGGTGCGGTATCGTCGGCACTTATAGAGACCCTCTCCGCACTCCCCGCGGATACCGTGTCGGAGATCCGTACCGTGCTTGATCTCGGTGCCGGTACGGGTGCCGCATCCCTTGCGATAACGGAAACCCTCCCCGCCGTGCAAAGCATTTCCGCCATAGAACGGGAGGGCGAGATGCTGTCGCTCGGAAGCCGTCTGACATCTGCCATTCCGGGTGTTACCGTGGCGTGGGAAAAGCAGGATGCGCTTTCCGCTCTGCGCGCTCGTGCGGCGGAGGGCAGCACCTACGACCTTGTCATCCTTTCCTATATGACAAATGAGCTGTCTGATGGCGACCGTGCGGAGCTGTTTTCCCTGCTTCCGCGCGTGACGGGGAAGCTTCTGCTCCTCATCGAGCCTGGCACGAAAGCCGGATTTTCGATTCTGTATTCCGCCCGCCAGTCCCTCTGTACGCAGGACATCTCCCTGTCGGTCTGCGCGCCGTGTCCCGAAAATGCAGTTTGCCCCATGACGGGAGATGCGGACGGGGACGACTGGTGTCACTTTACCTGCCGCGTTGCCCGTTCCAGACTGCACCGGCAGTTAAAGGAGGGCGACGTGCCGTATGAAGACGAAAAATATGCCTATCTTGCCCTCACCCGCACCGCCGCACATCCGTGTCACGCACGCATTCTGCGCCACCCGCAGAAAGACCCCGGCAGAATTTCCCTTGTCCTCTGCACGCCCGAAGGTATGAAGACCGAAACGGTGACGAAACGCGACAAGGAACGCTTTACAAAGGCGCGGAAAGCGACGGCGGGCGACACCATCTGAAACCGTTCCGGGAAAAATACAGGTATGGGACAAGTCCCCATCGGACAAGTCCAGTGGAAAAATTTTTGGAAATTTCCAGAAAACTTTGAGAAATTTTCGTAAAATCGGGAACAAAATCGAATTTTTTACGTCTAATTATAAGAGTATTCTTATCATCGGAGGATTATAAGCGCAAATGAATCAGAAATTACAGGCCGTCATCACCGAGACGGAAAAAGCGGTCATCGGGAAACGCAATACCCTGCTCTGGGTTCTTCTTGCCATGCTGGCGGGCGGACACATTCTGCTTGAGGACATTCCGGGTGTCGGCAAAACCACCATGGCTCTCGCGTTCTGCCGCGCCATGCACCTGGAATACGGACGTGTCCAGTTTACGCCGGACGTTCTGCCCTCCGATATTACGGGCTATTCCCTGTACCAGAAGGAAACCGGGCGGCTGGAATATCAGCCGGGCGCCATTCTCTGCAACCTCTTTCTGGCAGACGAGTTGAACCGCGCGACCAGCCGTACCCAGTCCGCGCTTCTGGAAGCAATGGAGGAGGGGCAGGTGACGGTGGACGGCATTTCCCATCCGCTCCCACGCCCGTTCTGTGTCATTGCGACCCAGAACCCGACCGGCGCCGCCGGCACCCAGCGTCTTCCCGACTCCCAGATCGACCGCTTCATGATCCGCCTTTCCCTCGGTTATCCCCGTCCGGCAGACGAAGCGGAGATGCTTCTGCGCCATCGCGAGGGACGTCCGCTTGACCGGGTCGGCCGCATCATGACAGGGGACGATCTGTGCCGGATGCAGGCGGAATGCGCCGCGGTCTATCTGTCCCGCGACATCGCCGACTATATCGTCGCTCTCATCACGGCGACCCGCAATTCGCCCGATCTGTCCCGCGGTGCTTCTCCCCGTGCGACGCTCGGCGTGATGGCGATGGCACAGGCACACGCTTACTTATCCGACCGCGATTATGTCGTTCCGACCGACGTCCGTTCGGTATTCGTCACGACCGTTGCCCACCGTCTCATTCTCACGCCGGAAGCGGAACACGCCGGAAAAACGACCGCCGATGCCGCAAACGAGCTTCTGCTCTCCGTCCCCGCACCCTCCGCCGCAAGTGCATACAGCAGTGGTACAGCCGGCAGCGGCACTGCCGGCGAACATACTTCTTCCGGCAATCAATTTCTTCGCCGCCGCGACAATGCGGATACCCTGAGATCATGACAGCGCTGTCCGTTTTCTTTCATTGGGTCTGTTATCTGCTGGCACTGTGCGGCATTTCCGCGTTCGCGGTTAATTATACGGGGTGGTTTTCCTCTTATCTGTTCTGGCTGACCATATCCCTGCCGCTGTTTTCCCTGCTTCTGTCCTTGTGGCCGTTGTTTTCCGTGACATTATATTATGATGCGCCCGATACCCTGCACCGCGGGGAATCCGCATCCCTTTTCATCGGTGCGGCATACCGCCGACGGTTCTCGTGCCCATACTGTCTTCCCATCACGCTGTCGCTTATGCAGGAAATTCCCTCCCGCACGCAGTCACCATCGGGCATTAGTACACAGAAATCCGTCCGACCGGCTGTGGTACGGTGCCGCTTTGCCCCATATCCGCTCCCGCCGCAGTCACGCGGGAACAAGCCCGTTCGGAAACGGGGAACCTATGCCGCCCGCGACCGCCGTGTGCTTGGTGGCGAACACCCGCTTGGTGGCAGACACCCTCTTGGTGGCGGGCTGTGCATTCCGCTGGATACTGCCCACACGACCGTCATCCGGACGGAGATCCGTTCTGCCATGCAGAGTGATTTTCTCGGCTTGTTTCTCCTGCCGCTCCCGCGCAGATCCCTCCCGCCCGATGCCCGCGTTTCCGACATTGTCGTTCTGCCCAATACAAAGAAACCCTTGGGACGACTGCGGATGTGGGAAACCGGTGCCCAGGTTATGGTTCCGACCCAGCGGCCGACGGAGCAGTATGAGATCCGCGATTACCGTGCGGGCGATACCCTGCGTTCCGTTCACTGGAAATTGTCCGCAAAAACGGATGACCTACTCGTGCGCGAATCGGTGGAACCCGTATGCAATCAGCTTGCCGTCACAGTAGACCGCCCCGCCGACCCCGATACGGCGGATGCCGTTTACGATGCGCTGGACTGGGTTCTGCGCGCGCTGTGTGTCAGGGAACGGGTCTCCTCCGTCACAGCCGCATGGGTCAATGCCGCCGGACGAACCTGCACCGAAACCATTTCCGACCCCACAGCACTTGACAAATTCTATCTCCATCTGCTCTCCGACGGGATCCCACGCCCAGAGGACCTTTCTCCTCATGCGTTCGCCGCCGTTTATAAAATGTGCGGCCGCGGTTATCATCTGGATGCGGAATGCTGTGTTCCGAATGCAAAGGATCCCACCCCCAAAGATACCGCCGATAAAACATCCCGCTGAAAAATCTCACCGAAAGGAGTCCCGACCGCACTCATGAACGATTCCGCCCGTTATCCGACTCTCGCCGAAACGCTTCTCGGCTGTTTTTTCACTCTGCTCTGCATCGGCGGCGGCGCGGGGTCTCTTGTCACGGGATTTTCGTTTCCGGTCTACGGCTGGGTGCTTGCCGCCGGCATCACCCTGCTGTCAGTGGTGATTCCCCTGCTTCTGAACCTTTCCCGTCTGCCGCACCATCACCGCATCGGATGGATCTTCCCGACAGCGGCGGTGCTCGGCGGTGCCGTGTGGACGGTATTGCGCCACGATGCGCTCCTTGACGGACTGCTTTATGCGGCGGCGATCGTTTTCCGTTATCTCTGCTGGGGATTTTCCGGTCTTTCGATGCCGGAATTTCTGTCAAAACATGATAGTTCTTTGATCTATGTCCCCTATTCCGATGTTCTGAACGAGCAGATCACCGCTCACATCACGGAAGCCGTTCTGTATTGCGCGCTTGCCGCGGCGCTTCTGTTCGGATATTTGTATCTTTGCAATCATGCCACAATCGTTTCGGCACTTCTTCCGCTTCCGTGCTTCATTCTGTGCTTTCTCATCATCGACGTGACGATGCCCGCGCTCTGGGCGGTGGGAATGCTGCTTCTGTACTGGATGCTGCTTCTGTTCACGCACACCTCGGGAAAGCTCCATCCGCGCGCCGCCGCCGGACAGACGGTGTTTCTGCTTCTGCCGTCGCTTCTCCTGTTTTTCTGTATTTATCAGTTTTTCCCGCGGGAAAAACCGGTCAGGGAATTGCTCAGCGGTGCGTATGATCGCGTGGTGGATGTCCTTGCCGCGGCGGAGGATGCCCTCTCGGACAGTTCACGCGGGGATGGCTGGTTTGCCTCCGGTCTTTTCACGGTATCGGCGGAGGGAACCGAAATTTCCTTTGATGCGCTCGGCGACCGCAGTTATCTCGGCCGCACGGTGATGAAAGCGAAAAGCACCGTGCCCGGCATCTACTATCTGCGCGAGAACACCTACAATTTCTATACCGGCGGCGGCTGGGAATATCTTGCACCCGACACCACAGAGGATACCGCTTCCGCCGTTCACACCGCCCCCGCCGATATTCTGCGCGCATCCGGTGCGATTCCCGCAACGCTGACCCTGACCGGAGCGCGATCGTCCGTGCTCTTTACTCCGTATTATTTTGCTTCTTCCGATGTCCCTTTTCATGCGGACGGCGACCGGAACGTGGTCAATTCCGACCGGGCATCGGACTATTCCGTGACCTGTTATCCGTTTTCGGGCGTGTTTTCCGACCTGATTCCTACGAATACCGCCGCGGCAGATACACTCACCGTTTACAGCGATGCCATAAGCGATGTTTACACCCAGATAAGCGACAACCTTGCCGTTGATTTGCGGACACTCCTTGCCGCAAATGGGATCACAGCTGACCCTTCAAACGTCTGGGACACCGTTGCCGCGGTGACGGAATTTGTGCGCGCTTCCGCCGCGTATTCCCTCGATGCAGAGGAGGCCCCCGCCGCTTCCGACCGGGATTTCGTTTTGTGGTTTTTAGAGGAAGCCGAGGTCGGCTACTGCACGCATTTTGCGACCGCGGAGGTCATGCTCCTGCGCGCCTGCGGCATTCCGGCACGGCTTGCGGCAGGATTCCTTGTCAACATCACCAAAGCGGACACGCTGACTCCGATCCGGGATTCTTCTGCTCACGCATGGGCAGAGATCTTTGATGCGCGACTCGGCTGGATCCCCGTGGAAGCAACACCGCCCGGCGGAAATGCGGATGCCGGCAGAGGCGATTCCCTTGTGCTCGGCAACACCGTCACCCCGATGGAGGACACCGGTATTGTCACGGAAGAGCTGTCTACGGAGGAGACCGTTTATCCTCCCGACACTGTGGACGGGGAAAGCACGCCCGACACCCCCGATACCCCCGAAACGCTCCCCGATCGCACAAAAACCCCCGACACCGGTGAGGAGGACACCGCACCCCCGTCTCCCGTTGACAGGGGAAATGCGGGCGGCACGGACGGTTCCGCAGGCTCCCGCCGCGATCTTTCCGGTGCGGCTGTGGCTGTCATCGCCGTGCTCGGCACCGCGGTGCTTCTGTGTATCCTGTTGTTGTTTGCCCACCGGATGCGCCGGCGCAGACTTGCCCGTATCCGCGCGATGTATTCTCCTGACACGGGCGGGGAAAACGAAGCAGCACTGAATCTCTACCGCCGCTGTACACAGATCTGCACCATGACAGGTGACACGCTTCCCCCGACCCTCGATACCCTGGCGGAGAAGGCACGCTTTTCCCAGCATACCCTTGACGGAAAAGAATTTGCCGTCTTCTGCCACGCGCACACGAAAATGACCGCACATCTGCAGGACTGTGACCGGGAACATCCGCTCCGGCGTTTTTCCCATATGTGGATCCACGTCTTCTATTAACTTTTTTTGAAATCATGGTATCGCATTTGTAACGATTTTATGAATTTCATTGACGAAACCCGAAAAATCTGATAATATATATAATGTGTATTCATCTTCAAATCCGATACAGGAAAAGAGTAAACCGATAAAACAATCTATGGAACCGATTCTGAAAGAACAAGCGTGGGAAGCCGCATTTTCCGGCATGGCGGAAGAGCTGGGCGGTGTTCCCGGCTGTGGCACTGCCCACAAAATTCTCATCACGTCCGACCTCTATCTTCCGTCTGTCAACGGCGTCGTCACCTCGGTTTTGAACCTTGTGACAGAACTGCGCAAGCTCGGTTATGAGGTCCGCATCCTGACCACCTCTTACGACAATCAGTACCATTACGATGCAGAGGGACAGGTCTATTATATGAAGTCCATTCCGTGCAAGGTCTATCCCGGTGTACGGATGCCCATCAACTATTTCCACCACGAATATCTGGACGAGCTGATCGCCTGGAAGCCGGATGTCATCCACAGCCAGTGCGAATTCTTTTCGTTCCAGTATGCAAAGAAGATCGCCGAGGAAACGGATGCCCTGCTCGTCCACACGTATCATACGCTTTACGGACAGTACGCATCCTATCTTCCCATACACGCAGGTGCCGACCGTATGATCGCCATTGCATCCCAGCTGCGGCTGGAAATCGTCAACACGGTCATCGCACCCACCAACAAGGTAAAGGAAGCCCTGCTTGAATACGGCGTCCGCAGTCCCATTGCGGTCATCCCGACCGGCATTTCGCTTGACAAATTCCGCGTTCCGGTCGACGAAGTCGCCACTGCCGCCCTGCGTGAGCAGTACGGTCTGGACGGTTGCCACGTGCTTCTATCGCTTGGCCGCATCGGAAAGGAAAAGAACATTGAGGAGCTGATCCGGTATTTTGAGACGCTCCTACGCCGCCGCAGTGCCCTCTCCCGTTCCAGCATTCCGCCCGTGAAATTCCTCATCGTCGGCGGCGGGCCGGATATGGAACGGCTGAAAGAGCTGACAGAGTCGCTTGGACTTTCCGAAAACGTCATTTTCACCGGTATGGTGAAACCGGATGAGGTGCGGCAGTATTACGCGCTCGGCGACATCTTCGTCTGCGCCTCCACAAGCGAGACCCAGGGGCTGACGTACGTGGAAGCACTCGCCTGCGGTCTGCCGCTGGTCTGTCGCTCCGACCCCGCGCTGGACGGTGTCGTCACCCCCGGCATCAATGGCTACCGGTACGAAAACGCTGGCGAATTCTGCACCTATATTTCCCGCATTCTCGACACCCCACCGCTTTCCCGTGCGATGCGGAATGAAAACCTGCGGAATGCGGAAAACTTCTCAAAGGAACGCTTTGCCCTCAATGCGGCAGAGCTGTACAACACCCTGTACGCCGAAAAATACCCGGCGGTACAGCTCATCTGACGACAATAGTAATAAAGAAAGGAATCCCTGTTATGTCCCATACAAAAATCACAATGGCAAATTTCGCCGATGAAATCGAAAACGCGGGCGGTCTTGTGCTCCTTGATTTCTACGCCGTCTGGTGCGGCCCGTGCAAAATGCTTTCCCCCATTCTTGACGAAGTTGCAGAAGAATATCCCGACGTCAAGGTCTGCAAGTCCGACGTGGATGAAGCGCCCGACCTTGCGGCAAAGTTCAGCGTGCAGAGCATCCCGACCGTCGTTCTTTTCAAGGATGGCGAGATGGTAGACGGTTTCGTTGGTTTCCGCGCAAAGGCGGAAGTGCTTGCGATGATTGAAAAGCACGCCTGAACAATCATCTTTCATTATATCATCGGACAGGGTGGGACTGCTCCTGCCCTGTCTGTTTTTTCGCTTCCGGTACAGTTCTCTGCCGCGATACGGCATTCCGCAATGCTTTTGTTAAATTTTGTACAGTTTACCTATTGCAAAAATCGGGAAAATCGGATATAATATAATGAAGTCCATAAAAGTACACCCCATCGAAAGGAATCCATATATGTCCGACATGAAAAATATTCTTCTGAAGCTTTCCGGCGAAGCCTTCGGCAGCAAATCCAATGCGTTTGACGTCGAAACCATTTCTTCCTACGCACGCGCCATCCGTGACGGTCTTGCACACAGAAAAACCGTTTATGTTGTCTGCGGCGGCGGCAACGTCTGCCGGGGACGCTCGTTCGGAGACCATGTGCTGGCGGATTATGCGGGAATGCTCGCATCCGTGCAGAACGGTCTGTTTCTGAACATTGAACTCGATAAGCTCGGCGTAAAGACCGAGGTCGTTTCCCCCGACAATTTTGACATCCCGCACACCGTTTCCGAAAAGGACATCGCGCCCGATACCCGTGTCGTGATTTATGCCGGCGGTGTCGGTATGCCGGGGCATTCCACGGACTATGTCTGCGCGGTCAAGGCAAAGGAGCACAACTGCGACATCTACTTTGCAAAGCACGGCTGTGACGGTGTTTACGACCGCGACCCCAACGGTCCCGACGGCAAAAACGCGGTCTTCATCCCGATGCTTGCCTTTGCGGACATCGTGCGCGACAATCTGAAGGTCATCGACCGGGAAGCCGCGGAGCTGCTTGTCGGCACCGACTGCCATTCCTACATTTTTGAACTGACCGCGGAAAACATCGGCGCAATGCTCTGCGGCACAGCAGACACTCTGCACAGAACCGAGATCCGGTAAATGAAACGTATTATCACCGTGCAGGACATTTCCTGTGTGGGCAGATGCAGTCTGACCGCCGCTCTGCCCGTCATCTCTGCCCTCGGCGTGGAATGCGCCGTCCTCCCGACCGCGGTGCTGTCCAACCATACCGCCTTTTCCGGATTCACCTTTCACGACCTGACAGGGGAACTTTCTCCCATTATGGCGGAATGGAAGCGGCAGAAATTCCGCTTTGATGCGCTGTATTCGGGGTATCTCGGCTCAAAGGAACAGATCGCGCTCGTTTCCGCCCTCATTGACGACATCCGCGCGGAAAATCCGTCCGCGCATATCATCATCGACCCGGCAATGGCGGATTTCGGCAAACTGTATACCGGCTTTGACGATTCCTTTGCCCGTGCGATGACCGGACTGTGCGCAAAAGCGGACATCATTCTGCCCAATCTGACGGAGGCTTCCTGTATGCTCGGCATTCCGTACAAGGAACAGCACACGGAAGCAGAGCTTCACGACATTCTCCGCCGCCTGTCTGCGCTCGGAAGTCCCCAAACCGTCCTGACCGGGGTCTCCCTGCATGAGGGGAAGCTCGGCGCGATGGTCTACGACCGGGAACGCGATTCCTTTTATACATATGAAAACGACCGCGTGGAAAGGCAGTTTCACGGCACGGGAGACCTGTTCTCCTCTGTCGTCACGGGTGCGCTTGTCCGCGGCATGACACTCGAGGATTCCGTGAAACTTGCCGTGGATTTCGTGCTCGCCGCACTCCGCGCGACGATGGAAGACCCCGATGCGCACTGGTACGGCGTGAATTTTGAAGCGGTGCTCGGAATGCTGTGTCATGCTTCTCACGATCTGCATGAAACACACCGTTACATTGCAGAGGGAGGGTCTTCCCTTGCTTGAAAATCTCTTTTTCAGCCTGAACAGCACCCTGCCGCTGTTCTTTCTCATGCTGCTCGGGTATCTGCTCTACCGGAAAAACTTCTTTACGGACGGTTTCGTCTCGGTAACGAACAAATTCATTTATAACGTCACCCTGCCCGTGATGCTGTTTTCCGACCTTGCCGAAACGGACATCCGGGAAAGCTTCGACGGCACGTATGTCGGCTTCTGCGCCGCGGTGACGACCGTCAGCATTCTCGTCATATGGATTTTGTCAAAGCTTCTGTTCCGCGACAAATCCATCGTCGGGGAATTTGTGCAGGCGTGCTACCGTTCCTCTGCCGCCATTCTCGGCGCGGCGTTCATTCAGAACATTTACGGAACCACCGGCATGAGCGGCCTGATGATCCTCGGAAGCGTCCCGCTTTACAACATCTTCGCCGTCCTCATTCTGACGCTGGAATGCCCGGATGCGCAAAGCGCGGAATGCTCCGACCCGCTTATAAAAAAGCTTGCCCGCAGTATCGGAAAAATTTTCCGCAATCCCACGCTGATCGCCATCGCGCTCGGAATGCTCGCAAGCCTCATCCGGCTTCCCATCCCGACCATGGTCACAAAAGCACTGGACAGTCTCGGCGGCATGACCAGTCCCCTTGCCCTGCTTGCCATCGGTGCGGGTTTCAAAGGCAAATCCGCACTTGCCAAACTCCGTCCGACCGTGCTTGCATCCGTCATCAAGCTGATCGTTTTGCCGGCGGTCTTTCTGCCGCTTGCCGTACACCTCGGCTTCACCGACCAGAAGCTTGTCGCCCTGCTCGTCATGCTCGGCAGTATCACGACCCCCTCCGCCTATGTCATGGCAAAGCAGATGGGGCACGACGGCACCCTGACAGGAAGCGTCTGCGCCGCAACGACAGTATTCAGCGCGCTGACCCTGACCCTGTGGCTGTTCTGGGCGAGCAGTGGAGGATATATCCTATAAAAGAAGAACCGCAGTTCCTCCCGTCACGCGACAATGGAGCATCTGCGGTTTTTGTCTTGTTATTCTTCGATTTCGAGATATGCATCGATCAGCTTCTGGAGTGCTTTGTTGATCGCTTTTTCCTTTTTGGCGATCGTCGTGGGATACGCCGCGCTCTTCTGGTCGAACAGGGAGCGGAACACTTCGTAATAATCTCCCATCTGGCTCGTATATGCGTATGGGAAGCTCTGTGTGATGGAGTCGTGCAGAAGGTCGATCATCCGCGCGGAGGACTCGTCGCGGGCATACTTGACCTTCATCGCGGACTCAAAGTAGGTCGTCATCGTCGTGTGGTGGCTCATGGAGCAGAGTGCTTCCACAACGGTCAGCACCGTATCCGGTTCGGGACACGTCGTCGGAATGCCGCCGACAAGCGCGGTGTCATGCGAGATGGAACGGTATTCGGGGATGGTCTCATCCAGCTTCGGAACGGGCAGAATGCCGTAGTCGTCCGGCATATCGCGCAGATCCTTTACCGCCGCGAGATAGTCGTTCAAAAACAGCAGTTCACGGTTTGCGAACGCCTTCCGCTGATTCTGATAGTATTCCGCTTCGGTGACACCGGAAACCGTTGCATAATTGTATGTGGTACCGGGTTCGATGAAATTCGTGACGATCTTTTCCATCAGGGTCGTCGCGCGTTCGTCAAACATATGGATAACCGGGAATCCGTCCTCGCCGCGCGTCATAAAATCAATACCGGAGCCCCAGCACTGCGCATCCATATAGTTGCGCGACAGGTTCATGGCAAAGGTATCGCCCTCGTTCAGTGTGCCGTTGCCGTCCACGTCCACGGAAAAATCCTTGATGTATACGCCGAGCGCATCGATCGTCCATTTTCCGTCAAATGCCATCTGATACAGTTCGTCTGCCGACTCGTAATTGGATGCAAACATATTTTTATTGAAGAAGATCGCGCTCGCCACCTCGATGACGTCAAGGAAATAGTCCCCCGCCAACAGGTACCGCGCTTCGGACGAGATCTGGATCTGCTCCATATAATCGTCCCACCAGTAATTCTGCGAAAAATCGTTGGCATCGCTTCTGTATACGTTGTACAGCATATTGTTTGCCGCAACTTTCAGAAGACTGGACTGCTGGTCAACGTACATATCGTAGACATCGTCGCCCGCCATGATGATCTTCTGAATGTCGTTGTATACCTCGTTGTAGGCAAGGGAGACCTCGCCGTAGGTGAACGTAACGTTCAGCCGCTCCTCGACCGCCTGATTGCGCGCAAGAATGGCATCGTGTACAACGTCGCCGTCCGCCTCTTCCGGACCGCGCATAAAGACATCACTGTCATACTGGGTCTGGTCGTACTCGTTGATGCGGATGCGAATTTCTTTTCCGCCGAAGTCCGTTCCCTCCGGAATTGCATCAAGGATCACATCGGCAAGATCGGTCTCGGCTTCCGTCACAGCCGTTTCGGTTCCTCCGGTTGTGACGGCGGCATCCATCTGTTCCGCTTCGCCGCAGGATACGCACAGAACGGCGGTCAGCACAGCGGCAAGCAAGAGAGAAGTTTTTGCGGTTTTGTTCATAACAATGCTCCTTTCGGTGAAATGTAAATAAAATATGAATTTATTGTCAGGGTACTTGATTTCCCTGTCATTTGATGGTATAATGATATTGTAATCCAATCGGGTGAACGGATTTCGGATGCGCACTGTTCCGGTCGATGTTTATATATTACTATTATATCATGCAGACCACAAAAATGTCAATACATTCCGACAAACTTCCGTCACAGAATCACCACATATTTTCACAAAATGTCCGATTACAGAGAAAGGAATCACACCATGAAAAAGCACACCGGCACCATTGCCATCATCATTTTAGTCGCGGCTGTCGTCATTGTCACCGTACTTTCCACCTTTACCATTGTCCCCTCCGGTTATGTCGGTGTCAGGGTCACGATGGGGCAGGTCTCCGATACGGTTCTGAAAAGCGGAACCTATCTGCACATTCCGTTCGTGGAAAGTATCACCAAGGTCATGACCAAGCAGGTCGACCAGGTATACAAGGATGCCATCTGGGGCGAATCCTCGGAGCAGACCGCCGTCTATATGTCCGACACGACGGTCACATACAAGCTCAATCCCGACATGGCATCGTATGTCGTCAAGAATGTCGCCAATTATGATGAAGACCTCGTCAACATGACCCTCGTTTCCTCCGCTTTGAAAGCCGCCGCGCGCACGCTTGCCACCGATCAGGTCACGAACCGTTCCTACATCGAAGCCGCCGCCGTGGAAAGTCTTCAGAATGCGGTCAACACCAAATACGGCTCGGACGTCGTGACGATCCTCAATGTCAACATCAACGACATGGACTTTGAGGAATCCTATCAGAACGCCATCGCAGAGCGCCAGCTTGCGGAACAGGCGTACCAGAAGCAGGCCATCGAAAACAAGACCGCGCTCGAAAAAGCGGAAGCCGACAAGCAGGTCGCCATCACAAATGCCGAAGCACAGGCAGAAGCCGACCGCATCGCCGCAGAGGTACAGGCAGAGATCGTCCGCATCGAAGCCGAAGCGCAGGCGGAAGCAAACGAAAAGCTCGCCGCATCCATTTCCGACGAACTCATTGAATATCAGAAGATTGAGGCGTGGGACGGCAAGCTTCCCGTGGTACAGGGCAGCGGCAGTGCCATTGTCGATGTCAGCGGTCTTGTGGAATAACAGATAAGACAAAAGGAGATTTTCCGATGAAAAGCATCAAACCCGGCCGCGGGCCGTCCATGCAGGGAGCGATCATGTCCGTCTTTGTCGCCCTGTTCGGCGTTGTCTGGACGGCGATCGCCGCATCCTTTGCGCCGTTCATGGCAATTTTCGGTATTATTTTCATTGCGATGGCGGTCGTCCAGGCAGTTTACAATTTCAAAAACGCCACACAGAAAAACCGCTATTCCGCGTTCGACATCACCGAGGACGGGGAGGAGGAAGACCCGCTGAACGCCCGCTTCGGCGACCGGGACGCGGATACGGAGACCGGCTTTGACATCCGAGAAGCATCTTCCGGGGAAAACACTGCCGGCGGCAGACGCTTCTGTCCCTATTGCGGAACGGAAGCAGCACCGGACTTCGTCTTCTGCAACAACTGCGGCAAAAAGCTGCCGTAACCGCACGGTTCGGCTGAACTTATAACATTTTCAAAGAAACGGATTACCAAACATCGAGAATTATCATGTACGGAAATCCGTTTTCTTTGTCGATTTTGGCTATTGCAAAAATCAGGAAAATGTTATATAATATATGAGGTCAAGAATCCGGTGATCCACTCACAATCGGATGACTCTTGATACTATTCATACAAGAACTGGAAGTGTTCCCATGACTGTCTTATTATCCATCTCAATCGGTATGATTGCCGCACTGATGATGTCCCGTCTTGCCAAGCTTGTTTCCCTGCCTGCCGTCACCGCATATCTGATCGCCGGTATTCTGGTCGGTCCCTGCTGTCTCGGTCTGCTCGGCATTGAGGGATTTGGCTTTACATCGTTTGAAGCCATTGATGCCCTTTCCATCATTTCCGACTGTGCGCTCGGCTTCATCGCCTTTTCCATCGGCAACGAATTCCGTCTTTCCCAACTGAAAAAGACCGGTAAACAGGCAACGGTCATCGGCATCGTGCAGGCGTGCGTCGCAACGCTTGTCGTTGACATCGTTCTCATTGCCATGCACTTTATCATGCCCGATAAAGTTTCCATCCCCGCCGCCATCACCCTCGGTGCCATCGCATCCGCAACCGCACCTGCGGCCACACTGATGGTCGTCCGCCAGTACAAGGCAAAGGGTGAGCTGACCGATCTGCTCCTTCCCATCGTCGCGCTCGACGATGCTGTGGGTCTGGTGCTGTTTGCCGTTTCGTTCGGTGTCGCACGCGCCATCCAGAGCGGTGCCATCGACGTGATCTCCATTGTTGTCAATCCGCTGATCGAAATCGTGCTTTCCCTCGTTCTCGGCTCCCTGCTCGGCATCGCGCTGACCTGGATCGAACGGTTCTTCCATTCTCGTTCCAAGCGTATGTCCATCTCCATCGCGTTCGTTTTCCTCGCCGTTGCACTTTCCATGCTGGAATTTGAGATCGGCTCCGTTCATATCGCGTTCTCCTCTCTGCTTGTCTGCATGATGATGGGTACCATTTTTTGCAACATCTGCGATTTCTCCGAAGAACTCATGGAACGTGTGGACGGTTGGACAACGCCGCTGTTCGTCGCGTTCTTCATGCTGTCCGGTGCAGAGCTTGACCTGACGGTCTTCAAGGACCTCAGCATCGTGCTCATCGGTGTCCTGTTCCTGCTTGCCCGCGCGGTTGGCAAATGGGGCGGTGCTTTCGTCAGCGCCAAGTGGACGCATTGCTCGGACAATGTCTGCAAGTATCTCGGTATCACTCTGCTCCCGCAGGCAGGCGTTGCACTGGGTATGTCCCTGCAGGTCGCACCGCTCGGTGCAGACGGCGTTCTTATCCGCAACATCGTTTTGTTCTGCGTCATGATCTTAGAACTTGTCGGTCCGATGCTGACGAAGATCGCGCTGACCAAGTCCGGCGACATCATTCCCGAGGGACGTACTTCCGCAAGAGGTGTCATTCCGTCCCAGAACAGAAAAGACCTTCCGAAACAATAATATCCTATTGCAAAGGGAGAGACGGTATCGTCTCTCCTTGTTGTTTTTTATTTTCTTGTGAAAATGTAATACGGAACCGTTTCCCGCCGCCCATACACATAATCGCCGCTTTTCCACTGCACCAGCAGATATTCTATGTCCCCAGCGCACACAATTTCATATGCGCACGCCGTCTCCGAGGTGTGGTTCAGCACATATCCCTTTGTCCAGGCAAGTCGGTTCGTACCGTTTTCCGTATTCTGCACGACACTTCCGTCAGGGCAGAATTCCATGCTTTTCACGAACAGTCCTCCGCTCCAGGTGTGTCCCTCCGCCGATACAGTCTCCGGCTTTGTCGGGGTGAAATCGTGAACCAGCCATGTTCCGAGCACCGCATCGTCCGCGGCAAACGGCAGATCGGTATCGTCCCGGCGCCGGATATCTTCTTTGGTGAGGTCGCCCGATGCGGTCTTTTCGTAGATCCACATCTCCGGCGGCGTCAGCAGATCCGTTCGCTGTTCAAAAGAATGCCGCATGGAAAGGAACAGGTATTGCTTTCCGTCCAGTGTGCGGACTTCATACGGACAGCGATGCACCTGATCCGAGCGCATCGTTCCATTATCCCAGAGGTCGATGTACCCGCGTCCCCAACCGCGCATGACCCAGTAGCCTCCCCCGTCTTTGAGGAAATGCAGATGCGCAAGCCACCCGCCGTGCCGTGTTTTCCTGTGTCCCGGCAAAAATTGCTCCGCTGACGGAACAATGTCGCACAACTCCCAGGTACCGTGAACGGCAGTATCGTCTTTAAACGGCAATTCTTCCGCCGGTTCTGCTTCTTCTGCCGGTATAAGCCTCCCAACAGGAACCGTCAGCGCCGCGGTATCATCATTGTAATAGATTTCCCGGTATGCGCCCGTGACCGTGACGGGAACATTTGCCGCGGCACGCAGAAGCTCGCCGTAGGTGTCCATGACCTGTTCCTTTCCGCACGCAAGCACCGCTTCTTCTCCGGTTTCATCAACAAGAACGGTTTCGCACCCATCCGGAAGCGGCAGACGGGAGATGTCTGCATTCCCAAGAATTTCCACTGCCGCGGCACAGTCGATATCCTCCGTTCCGTATTCCGTTTCATAATTGATGAGCATTTTCCGCCCGCGTACCTGCTTCGGTATGGCATCATACAATGCCTCCAATGTACGCAGGGCATCCTCCCGGCTCCGGTAAACACGCCGTATCGCCGCAGCTCGGACAGCTTCGCTTTTTCTGATGACCAGATTCATGACCGACATATTCGTATCTCCTTTTTTCATGATCTCCATTGCGGCTTCAATGCGCCGCAGTCTGGACTGTACAAGGGAGAGCGTTTCGCGCAGTTCTTCGGCTTTGGCATCCAACAGTTCCAACACGGTCTCCGTGTCTTCTGCCGCCAGATACTGCCGGATCTCGTCAAGCGAATAGCCAAGCGACTTCCACGCCGTAATGCGGAAGCAGTCGCCGATGCGTGCTGCTTCATAATACCGGTATCCGGTAAACGGGTCGATGTAGTCCGGTGTCAGAAGTCCCTCTGCATCATAATACCGCAGGTCGCTGAAGGCAGTGCGCAGAGTCTGGACAGTTCTCCGATTTTGTACATGAATTTACTCCTTTTCGGGATGATTCAAAAGTGATGCATCTCTTTTGTCGGTTCTATTATACCATTCAAGTCAGGGTGAAAGTCAAGGGGTATTTTATATTTTTCCGGGAATTTTTTTGACATTTTCTCCGCCCGCCGGTCATTCCTCCGCATCCTGTATTTTCACCCCGCCGGAATGTCCGCCGGTGTTTCCGGTGTCGCCGCTGCTGCCCGCAGAACGCTTCCCCGCTTCTCTTGGCGAGATTCCGTATTCCGCCTTGAACGCACGGTAAAATCCCGCGTAATCGCCGAACCCCGCGCGGTAGCAGACTTCTCCCGCCGCCATGCCGCGCGACAGAAGTTCCCGTGCCAGCATCAGACGGCGGATGGTGATGTAGCGGTAGACCGGCATCCCGACCTCCCGGCTGAACGTGTGAGACAGATGATATTTGCTGACGAAGAAATAATCCGCGATCCCGTCAAGTGTCAGCGGCTCCCCACAGTGCGCACCGATGTAGGCAAGCACACGGGAGACCAGAGACACCCCCTCGCCGTCCGCCGCGTCCGGGAATTCATCCGCGGAAACAGGCGCGCCGGAAGTGCTCCCCGGCTCCATCGGACAGACCAGCCGGTTCAGCTCCACCATAAATTGCAGAAAGATGCCGTTCGCCAGCAGATGCGCGCCCATTGCATCGCTGTAATACTCCCTTGCCAGCTCGCCAAGGCGGACGGTGAGCGCACGCTTCTGCGCATCCGCCGCGCGGATGAGACGGCGGTGTCCGGGTGCCGCGGTATCAAAGCACCGGCTGAGATCAGTCTCTCTGTCCGACAGATGCGCAAGATACTCGGGCGAGATCCACAATACGATGCGTTCGTAACTTCCGCCGAAACTGTTTCCCGTCCGGTATGTCTGCACCGGCCGGTGCAGCTCCTTTGGATGAATGAGTAAGAGATCCCCCGGCATCATCCGGTAGATCCTGCCGTCCACCCAATAGGAGACCTCCCCGTCCAGAAGCAGATAGACCTCGTAAAAATCGTGGTGGTGCAGTTCCGCCAATTCTCCCCCCATCCCATTGGTATCTGAGCATGACAATGCGGTCTTGTAGCGGTAGACTTCATAATCCGTTTTGTGCATCGTCTGATTCTGTGTAAACAACTGTACCTGCATGATATGCCTCCCGGTTTTTCTCTCCTATCTATTATACAACAATTTTTGCAATATTTCAAGCAATCTGCGCAATAAACATTGTTTTCTTTTTCTGTTATACTATATATTGGTATGGAATTGCGTTTTCAATGCTCCAAAACAGCTCCGTACCGGCAAAGAAACCAAAGAAAATCCACCAAGGAACAGGAGATATACATATGTCTACAGTAAATCAGCGCATCAGCGAGATCGGCGTTGTTCCGGTCATCAAGCTGTCCAATCCCGAACGCGATGCGGCGCCGCTTGCAAAAGCGCTCTGTGCCGGAGACGTCGCCGTTGCGGAGGTCACATTCCGTGCGGCAGGTGCTGACACCGCCATCCGTCTGATGAAAGAAGCCTGCCCCGATATGCTCGTCGGTGCGGGAACCGTGCTTACCACAGAGCAGATTGACCGCGCGATCGCGGCAGGCGCCGAATTCATCGTCACGCCCGGTCTTGACCCCGAGCTCGTCGTCTACGCACAGAAAAAGAACATTCCGATCTATCCCGGATGCACCACGCCGACCGATTATCACACCGCATACAAGCTGGGTCTGGAAGTCCTCAAGTTCTTCCCGGCAGAACAGTCCGGCGGTCTGTCGAAGATCAAGGCCATGAGCGCACCGTTCCCGATGTTCAAGGTCATGCCTACCGGCGGCATTTCCCTGAAAAACCTGAAAGAATACCTCTCCGCACCCGTCATCTGCGCCTGCGGCGGCTCTTATATGGTAACCGCAGACTTGATCGAGGGCGGCAAGTGGGATGAAATTACCGACCTTTGCAAAAAATCCAGAGAAATCGTCAAGGAGGCCCGCAATGGCTAATACCAACAAAACCCCCAGAATCGTAACATTCGGCGAGATCATGCTCCGCCTTGCCCCCAACGGTTACTACCGTTTCTTCCAGAATGACCAGATGCAGGCGACCTTCGGCGGCGGCGAAGCCAATGTCGCAGTCTCCCTTGCCAACTACGGCATGGATGCTTCTTACGTCACAAAGCTTCCCAAGCACGCCATCGGTCAGGCGGCGGTCGATTCCCTGCGCTATTTCGGCGTTGACACTTCTGACATCGTCCGCGGCGGCGACCGTGTCGGTATTTATTATCTGGAAAAGGGCGCATCCCAGCGCGGTTCCGTCTGCATCTACGACCGTGCGCATTCCGCCATTCAGGAAGCTAAGGCAGAAGATTTTGACTGGGACAAGATCTTTGACGGTGCCGACTGGTTCCACTTCACCGGAATCACGCCCGCGCTCGGCGAAAATCTCGTTGAAATCTGCCGTCAGGCGTGCATTGCGGCAAAGGCAAAGGGCGTCAAGATCTCCTGCGACTTAAACTACCGCGGCAAACTGTGGACCCGTGACCAGGCGCGCGCCGCAATGACCGAGCTCTGCAAATACGTCGACGTCTGCATTTCCAACGAAGAGGATGCAAAGGACGTGTTCGGCATCGAAGCCGAAGGCTCCGACATCTACGGCGGCAAGCTCAACCATGAGGGCTACAAGTCCGTTGCAAAGCAGCTTGCGGACAAATTCGGCTTTGAAAAGGTCGCCATCACCCTGCGCGAGAGCCATTCCGCATTCGACAACGGCTGGTCCGCCATGCTGTACGACGGTGAGAAATACTGCTTCTCCAAGAAGTACAACCTGCATATCATCGACCGCGTTGGCGGCGGCGACT